>NZ_JALDVG010000001.1:565639-865639 GCF_023110055.1 Streptococcus oralis
AGGCGTAAAATAAAATTTTTCTTGATAATAATGATCATCTGGTATGTGGGTCTTCCGATAAACACCCAGCACTTCACCATCTGCATCAATGACGGCAATAGAGTTATACAAGACATTGCCATCTTTTTCGTAGAAACTAATGGGTAGAACAACTTCTAGTTCCTTAGCAATTACTTTAAAATGCTGAATGGCTGTATTTTCTATCACCGACTGGGCATACTGGTAGTAGTCATACTGGCGTTCCTGACAGAAATAAGGGCGTTCAAATAATTCAGGCAAGAGAATGATTTGTGCGCCTTGGTCTGCAGCTTGACGTACTAAATGCTCTGCTGTTTGGATATTTGTCGCCACATCCTTGGCGCATTGCATCTGGATCGCTGCAACTTTAACATTTCTCATCTTTTTCTCCTATTCTGGGATTTGTTGGGTGATACAGTGAATATTGCCACCACCTAAGAGAATATCTCTGGCTGGAATTCCTACGACCTTACGGTCTGGGAAACACTTGCTGAGGATATCTAGGGCCACTTGGTCGTTTACATCCTCAAACTGGGGCACTAAGACAGCCTTGTTGGCAATATAAAAATTGACATAGGAAGCTGCAAGACGTTCACCTGCATAGCGCTCTTCTTCCCCTTCTTCATAACTATAGCCCGGCAAATCCTCTTCGGTTACAACTTGATGAAGCGCTGGGATTGGAAGTTTATGAATAGTGAAGGAACGCCCTTTTGCATCCGTTTCGTTCTCTAAAAGCTCAAGGTCAGCTGCAGACATGGCATACTGGTGATCACTTTTATCGTCTGTCCAAGCTAAAACAAGCTCTGCAGGACCAACAAAGGCAGCAACATTGTCAACGTGTTCATTGGTTTCGTCCTGATAAATACCGTAAGGTAGCCAGATAACTTTTTCAGCGCCAAGGCTCTCTAATAAGGTGTTTTCGATTTCCTCTTTACTGAGATGAGGATTGCGACCAGCACTAAGTAAGCAGCTTTCAGTCACAAGAATGGTTCCTTGACCATCGCTGTGTATCGCTCCGCCTTCCAGTACAAAAGGTTGGGCATCGTAAACAGGCATTTCCAAGGCCTCAGCAAAACGACTGGCTACTTGGTCATCCTCTTCATAATCTTGATAAAGACCATCGACAGCACCACCCCAGGCATTGAAAGACCAATCGACTGCCAATTTTTCTCTTTTATCATTGACAAGAATAGTCGGACCTGTATCACGCGCCCAGGCATCATTGGTGGGAATGTCTAGATAAACAACCTTGTCTCCAAGATAGGATTGGGCTTCAGATAGATGGTCCTGCTCTACCAAAAGATAGACTTTTTCGCCTTCTGCTATAGTCTTGATAATCTGAGTAAATGCTCTTTTTGCAGCCTTACCTCGGAAGGGCCATGAACCTGGTCGAGTCGGCCAGATCATGAGGGTGCCATGATGGGGTTCATACTCTGCTGGCATACGATAGCCTATTTTTTTTGGACTGTCCATCATGATAATCTCCCTTTAAAGTCTTGATAGCCGAAGGTTTTGACTAAGCTGCAGTCACCTTGCTCGTCCATGAGATAGAGACTTGGCAAGCCAATACCGTTAAAGGTATTATTTTTGACAAAGGAGTAAATAGCCATGTCTTCAAAATAAAGTCTATCACCGATTTGGACTCGATTTTCAAAACTATAGTCACCAATCACATCACCCGTCAGGCAGGTATTGGAAGAAAGTCTATAAGTATGGGCTTTTTCCTGAGCCTCAAATCCATTTCTCAAAGGTGGGCGATAGGGCATTTCAAGTACATCTGGCATATGGCAGGTCGCAGAGGCGTCTAAAATCAAGATCTCCATACCGTTTTCTACAATATCCAATACCTCAGTTGCCAGATAACCCGCATTGAGCGCAATGGCTTCACCCGGCTCGATATAGACCTCAAGATTGTATGTTTCTCGGATACGCTTGATTTCAGAAATCAGCAAATCCACATCGTAGTCTTCTCTTGTGATGTGGTGTCCTCCACCCATATTGAGCCATTTGACTTCATGTAAATAAGGTCCAAACTGTTCTTCTACAGCTTTCAAAGTTATCTCTAAATCATCTGCCCCCTGTTCACAAAGGGTATGAAAATGAAGCCCATCCACCAAGTCCAGCAAATCACTCGGTATCTTGTCTAAGCTAACTCCAAAACGGGAGCCAGGTGCACAAGGATCGTAGAGCGCGTGATCTCCTTGAGTTGAACACTGAGGGTTGAGGCGCAAACCGACACTGATACCAGCCTCTCGGCAACGAGGACCATGTTTACGCAACTGTCTCTCGGAGTTAAAAACGATATGGTCAGATATTTGTAGTAGCTCTTCCATATCTGATTCCTTGAAAGCTGGCGCAAAGACATGGACTTCTCCCGGGAACTCTTCTCTAGCTAACTTGGCCTCATAGAGACCACTTGCAGTTGTACCAGAAAGATACTGGCTAATCAAGGGATAGGTTTTGTAGAGAGAATAAGCCTTCTGGGCAAGCAAAACCTTGCAACCGGCTTCTTCCTGAACTTGTTGAAGAATCCGGCAATTTTCCTCTAGTTTGGCTAAGTCAATAACATAGGCTGGTGTGGGTACTTGTTCTAACTTCATTAGTCCACCATTTGTGGGTTTTCTACCACAACCCAAGGCAATCCGTACTCATTCAGAGCTTCCATGAATGGATCTGGATCCAACTCTTCAAGGTTGTAAACTCCAGGTTGTTTCCAAGTTCCGTTCATCACTAATTTTGTCCCAATCATGGCTGGAACTCCTGTTGTGTATGAAATTGCCTGTGACCCAACTTCTGCGTAACATTCCTGATGGTCGCAAACATTGTAGATATAGATGGTCTTTTCAACACCGTCTTTGACACCTGTAAAGATACAGCCGATATTGGTCTTTCCAACAGTGCGTGGGCCAAGGCTGGCAGGATCAGGAAGCAAGGATTTTAAAAATTGAATCGGCACAATGTCTTGTCCATTAAAGTTAATAGCATCCGTACGAAGAAGACCAACGTTTTCCAAGCATTTCATATGCGTTAGATAAGATTGGCCAAAAGTCATAAAGAAACGAATCCGTTTAACACCTGGAATGTTTTTCGCCAATGACTCAATTTCTTCATGGTGAAGGAGATACATATCTTTTTGTCCAACTTGAGGGAAATCATACTCACGCTTGATAGACATAGCTTCGACTTCGACCCATTTTCCATCTTCCCAGTAAGAACCTGGCGCAGAAACCTCGCGGAGATTGATTTCTGGGTTAAAGTTTGTCGCAAATGGATAACCGTGGTCACCACCATTACAGTCTAGAATGTCGATATAGTGGATTTCATCAAAATAATGTTTAAGGGCGTAAGCTGAAAAAACGCTGGTTACACCTGGGTCAAAGCCAGATCCAAGCAGAGCGGTCAAGCCTGCTTCTTTGAATTTTTCCTGATAAGCCCACTGCCATGAGTAGTCAAAGTAGGCTGTAAAACCAAGTTCCTTGCAACGTTTTTCATAAATGGCACGCCATTCTGGATCTTCTGTGTCCTCAGCCTCATAGTTGGCCGTGTCAATATAGTGGACTCCAGTTGCCAAACATGCGTCCATAATGGTTAAATCTTGATAAGGCAGAGCTACGTTCAAAACAGCTTCTGGCTTGTAGCTTTCAATCAAAGCAATGACCTCTTCTACCTTATCAGCATCAAGAGCAGCTGTTTCAATCTTTGTACTTGTTTTCCCTTCTAATTTAGCCTTCAAGTCATCACATTTCGACTTGGTGCGGCTAGCAATCTTAATCTCTGTAAAGGTTTCGCTATCTTGGCAAATCTTTGAAATAGCAACTTGGGCAACGCCTCCACATCCGATAACTAATAAACGACTCATTTTTTTCCTTCCTCTTCTTCTAAAATGTCTTCTACATACTTGGGCAACATAAAGGCCCCCACATGTAAGTTTGCAGTATAGTATTCTGTGAAAAGCTGGCGTTTTTTCCAGCCTTCCTTGTCAAAATCTTTAACAGGGTGATATTTTTTCGATGCAAATCCAAACAACCAATAGCCAGCAGGACTGGTTGGGATATGGGCCTGATAAACCCGGCTGATTGGAAAGGCTTGATTGACCTTGCGGTGCATGCTTCGGCAAGCTGACTCATCCTCGTCAAAGAAGGGACTCCCATGCTGATAGATCATGATGCCGTCTTCTTTCAAGGCTCTGTAACTGTTCCCGTAAAATTCCTTGGTAAAGAGCCCTTCCGTATGTCCAAATGGATCCGTCGCATCGTTGATAATGATATCGTAATCATCCTCACAGTTTCTCAAAAATCGCAGTCCATTTTGATAGTAAATGGTAACACGAGGGTCATCTAGCCCCGCAGCAAAGTCTGGAAAATACTCACGACAAACCTCTACCAACATTTCATCAGGTTCTACAATATCGATTTGTTCCAATTCTGGATAGAGCGTCAATATTTGGGCAACACCGCCATCACCACCACCTATAACCAAGACTTTCTTGGGATTGGGATGGACAGCCATGGGAACGTGGACCGTCATTTCATTGTAGACAAAATCATCTGCATCTGAAAACAAGACATGTCCATTTAAGATCAATATCTTTCCAAAAGCTGGTGTATCTAATACCTCTATATCCTGCCATTCACTCTTACCAGCGTAGAGTTGCTTGGCTGTTCTCAGGGACAGTTTGACATCTGGAGTATGAACTTCAGAAAACCATAAATCCATCTAGTTCTCCTTTCTCTCAATGACGTTGATGTGATTGACCTCTGGATCTTCCGTCCCTTGGAGGGAGCAACCACGTTCTTTGGCAAATAGGATATAATCCACAATTTCTCGTGTAATGCGTTCACCTGGTGCTAGAATCGGGATCCCTGGAGGATAACACATGACAAATTCTCCACAGACTTGTCCGACTGATTCGTCTAAGGTCAAACTTTTTCTCTCTGAATAAAAGGCTTCCTGAGGAGAAAGGACTAACTCTGGTTGGATATATTCTCCAGCAATTAAGTCTTTTCCATCTCTTGAGTAGAGTCTCTTGATATCCGCCAAAGCGCCGACCAAACGTTCGATGTCTTGGATGCGGTCGCCAATGGAAATATAAGCTAAGATATTCCCAATATCCCCAAACTCAATTTGAATGTCGTATTCATCTCGTAGGAGGTCATAAACTTCGATACCTGTTAGCCCTATTCCCTGAGTGTAAACGGACAGCTTGGTCACGTCAAAATCACAAACGGACACACCGTCTATGAGCTCTTTTGAGTAGGCATAATAACCACCGATAGCATTGATTTCACGACGAGCATACTCAGATAGTTCAATGACTTTCTCAAAAGACTCTTTGCCACGAAGGGCTAAGTTGCGACGAGAAATATCCAAACTAGACATAAGTAGGTAAGAGGCAGATGTAGACTGGGTCAGGTTAATGATCTGACGAACGTACTCAGGATTCATCTGCTCCCCGATAAGAAGGATGGAGCTCTGGGTCAAACTCCCACCAGACTTATGCATAGAAACCGCCGCCATATCCGCTCCAGCGTCCATAGCAGATAGTGGCAATTTATCTGTGAAATGTAGATGAGCTCCATGGGCTTCATCCACTAAAACAAACATGCCAGCTTCATGAGCCATTTCCGTCAATCCCTTGAGATCTGAACAAATTCCATAGTAAGTAGGGTTGTTGATTAGGATAGCCTTGGCATCTGGATGATCCTTTATAGCTTGAGCCACACGGTCATTTTCAAGTCCTAATGCGATGCCGATTTTGGGATCTACACTCATCTCGATATAGATGGGAATGGCACCACATAGAACCAGCGCATTGATAGCAGATTTGTGGACATTACGCGGCAAAATAATCTTATCTCCCGCCTTGCAGGTGGAAAGAATCATGGTTTGAACTGATGAGGT
Source organism: Streptococcus oralis (assembly GCF_023110055.1). GTDB lineage: Bacteria > Bacillota > Bacilli > Lactobacillales > Streptococcaceae > Streptococcus > Streptococcus oralis_BY. Next base: position 571,559 of record NZ_JALDVG010000001.1, read on the forward strand.
TGTACCTCCAATCATGAGAAAGGCATGGGCTGCACCAAAAGCATCCGCAGCTAATTCCTCCGCATCCCGAATAATCGAAATAGGATGGCCGAGATTATCCAAGGGTTTCATAGAATTGACATCAATGCCAACACATTTTTCTCCTAACAGTTCGACAAGTTCTGGATTTCCTCGTCCACGCTTGTGACCTGGCACATCAAAGGGGACAATTCTTTTCTTGCGTAGCTTGACCAAGGCCTCATAAATTGGGGCTTGGTTTTGATCTAACTTCTTCAAGACATACTCCTTTACCATATTTTTAGCACCTCAAGAAGATAAAGGCGCTAAAGGTTGACTTATGAAAAAAGAGCAGGTTTTCACCTGCTCTGCAATCTTCTGACGTGTTTATTTTGGTTTCTGTTGAGTATGTCTGTTCCTGATGTTTCCTAACTCTCTAGTAGCAAATATTACGTACTTTATTGATCGTTTCACAAGATGACGTGTGCTTTCACCACACTAAAAATTTATGAATTAGGACAAGCGTCCTAACATCAACTTATAAAAGTAGGCTTTCAACCCTATCAATAATGTGGCTTTTTAACCACGCTTCGGCATTCAACCCTGCCTGTCCGTAGGCATTTTTTACTCGGGTTTATATTTGCTAGAAAACATCATCTCATTTTCTAAGCCTAATAACTATATCATGTTTATAAGAGCTTGTAAAGTGTTTTTGTGAAACTTTTTTAAAGAATTTTGTTTTTTTGTTCGTCAAATTCTGTTGAACTATAAAAAGAAATCGCTTTAAAGCGTCATAGACATAAGAAAAAAGAAACTACAGACATTAACTACTTCAATAATTCTTCAAGTATGACTTGATATTGAAAATCAGTTCTTTTCATCAGATTTCATAAATATTTCCAGCTAGGAAGTAGGAATCAACTGCTCCAATTCTACTTCTGAAAGCTGTCCTTGATTGTAAAGTTTTCTAAGTAAGTCCTCATCTACGGTAATTGAATAGTAATCCGTCACAAACTCATGAAATTTCTCAAAACTGTCAAAGAAATAGGATAACAACCATTCGCCACCGTCCTGCTCTTGGTAGGTATTTTGATGCTCTTGACCGTCATACCAGATAAAGAAAGTTGTTTCATCTTTTTGCTCTTCTGAGTAAAGGTTTTGATACTTTTCATCCAGTCCTTTATAAAATCCGTCTATGATGTCTTGATTCCACTCATCCGCAGCAAATTGACTCAAACTGCTTTCATGATCAAAGCCCTTTATAAGGATCATTTTATCAGTAAAGATCACATCTAGAGAATCACCAGAACCGTTGTTGATAAGGTAACGGATTCCATAGCTTTCCTCAGTCTTAACGATCAATCGAAGCCAGGTCTTATTTGGATCTGTTCGATACTCATCAATGACAAGCAAGGCATCTAAACGTGTCTTGGCATTTTCCCATTCAATTCTTCCCATCTCTTTAGTCCTCCATCTTAAAGTTTAAAATCTATTATGCTTACAAATTCTATAACCAATTTCTATCTATTCCGTCCAACTATACTGTGGAATATTTTCTTCACCAGACAAGTCATCAGGTGTTCGACTTTCTAGATGTACATTCATCACGCACCTGACTAACAGTTGGAAAAGTAGTTAACAAATAGTCACTAAGACATTTCCTTTGAGAGTTAAGATTTTCTTATAAAAGTTTTTCATTTTTACAAAACAGGTTCGAATATCATCCTTGATTTCTTCCTCTTCTTCAAGATAATCCCAAATATCGGGGTATAAATCTGCCTTCTTGCATGCTTCCATGCTAAAGTCTGCCAGAGCCCTATCCATGTCACAATTCTCTAAAGCTTGAACAATCTCAGCTATCTTTGAGTGTTCAGTATAGGCTATATATTCTGACACATTTTCTAAAGGGGTCACTCCCAAGACAGCTTCTCTCAAGGGGTCGTCATCCATAAATTCTGAACTACTAAAACCTGTCATAACAAAGAGTAAGGCATCCCACATTTTGTCAATATCTATCAACGTATCATTTCCCTCAGGATAATCCTCTACCAAGTCAAGCAAATCCTCTTCCTGACAAGAATACCGCTTTATTTGGCTTAATTCATTATCAGATAGATATTGATAATTAGCAATCATTCCCATAATGTTTCCTCCAATTAGTTAGTCCCCTTTCTTGAAAAAGGTAAGATATCTACTGTTTTTGGACTCTCCTCCTTATTTCTCATTCTCATCTTCCGTCACTTCCCAGACTTCTGACTGATAACCCTCACCATCTATATCATAGCGCTGCATATAGCCTAAAAATCTTTCTTTTTTATTTGACTTACGAGGCTTGAGAATGTTTACGGCCCAGAATCCGATAAGAATGACAACTAAAAGTGCTACTACTGTCTCCATACTACTTCTCCCTTGCCTAGCTTAATATCCTTCAATCCACTTTTCATTATCCATAATGAAAGGCTTAGCCAGTCCATCACCTGTATAATCCGCATATTTGGTGGATAGATATTTGTAACAATCTTCCTTGCTCGCAAACTTAATAGCTTGATAAGGCTCTTCAAAAGTCAGTTTCTCTACAAATAAGAAACCCTCCTCAGCTGGCACTAAAACACCTACGTGTCCAACAAAAAGATACTCTCCATCCAAATTGTCATGCAACACAACAGACAACATTCGAGCTTTGTCATTGAATTGAAACTGGGAGAAGAATTTCTCCATCTTCTGCGCGTGAACTTTTACATCCGTCGTTGCTTCCGTCTCCACCCTAGAAAATAGAATATCAAATTCTTCCTTGTCTTTCGTATCAAATACTTTTCCCTTATCGATAGCATCGTTATCCACAAAAAGCAGCTGATCATTCTTTTCGAGTTTTGGAATTGTGACCGAATTTTTCAAGAGCGCATAGCTATTAATACGGCAGTTGGTCCCGACAAAGTCACCCTTTTTTTGATTCCAGAGGTTGCTGATTTTCTCTACGTCGTATTCTGTCTTCGTAAAGGAGGCAAAATCCCCACTTAAGCCAGTAGAACCGACAGTCGCATTATAGTCTGTGACAAGATTAAAAAATGCATCAACACTATTTGGGTCCAAGTGAGCTGATAAGAGAGATTTGACCTCTTCGGAACTTACTTGACTGTTTAGATTGGTATATGAAGCCTTCCAAGGAACTTTATCTGAACTGGTCTGTGTCTGATTTGTAGCGTCAGTCCTCGTATTATTTTGCTGACAAGCAATGAGTCCAAGTAAAAAGGGTAAGCACAGTCCCAAGGCTACTACTTTTCTCGATCGTTTCATGCAATTCCCTTTCTAAAGCACAAGTCTCTATTTTTCTTTAAACACCATTAACTAATCCCTCATCCGGAATCCGTGACTTAGCTATATTATACTACATAAGTCAAAAAAAAGACTGCACGAATCACCCATTCATTACAGCCTTTTTAATCCTATTTTTATTTAATGACAAATCCTTTTGGCAATATCTCCAGTTTCTGTTCCAATTCTTGGCAATGACTGGCTAGCGCTACAGAATCACGATCTACAAGATAATTTTCAGTTGATTGGTTAAAAATGGCTTGGATTTTTTGTCCATCATAATCCCATGCTAGGGACACTACATCTGGCTTGATTTCTTCGAGAATAAATTTTCCATGCTGAATAATATCTGAAACATCCTTGCGAAGCTGAATCAATTTCTTCATGAAATGAAGCATGTCATTACTGTCGGAAACACGGTCCCAAGGCATGACACGACGACAATCCGGATCTGGTCCTCCATCTAACTCCAACTCCGTTCCATAGTAGAAACACGGTGTCCCTCTTTGTAAAAAGAGGAAAGCAAGAGCCGACTTAACGAGTTGAACATCTTCCTTGGCAGTAGTCAAAATGCGCTCCGTATCATGCGAATCCAAGAGATTGAACATCACTTCCGAAATCTGCTGTCTATAGTACATAGACTGGCTATTGATCTCATTGATGAATTGAGGTGACTTCTTAACCCCTCGCAAGAAATAATCCTTAATGCTGTCGGAGAGAGGATAGTTCATGACTGCGTGGAATTCATCGCCATTTAGCCAGGGCTGGGAAGTGTGCCAGACCTCTCCAAGAATATAAAGGTCAGGCTTTTTAGCCAAAACAGCCTTACGGAAATCTCTCCAAAATTGGTGGTCGACTTCATTTGCCACATCTAAGCGCCATGCATCGATATCAAACTCTTCAATCCAGTAGGTCGCAACGCTCAACAAATAGTCCCTCACTTGAGGATTGGCCGTATTGAGCTTGGGCATATAGCTGGCAAAGGCAAAGGTATGGTAAGGGAGCTTTCTTGGATCACCCAGCTTATCCTTGGTCACTGGGAACTCTTGAACATGGAACCAATCTTTGTAAACGGAATCTTCACCATGTTTGAGAACATCCTGCCATTGTGGAGACTGATCCCCGATATGGTTGAAAACAGCGTCCAGCATGATCTTCATGCCTCTCTGATGGGCCCTCTCCACCAGTTTACGAAAAGTTTCCTTATATCCAAAATGATGGTCAATTTCGAAATAATCCGTCGTATTATACTTGTGATTGCTTGGGGATTCAAAAATCGGACAGAGATAAAGACCTGTAATCCCCAAGTCTTGCAAGTAATCCAGATGGTCAATAATGCCCTGTAAATCACCACCAAAGAAATCGCTCGTCTTTGGCTTGATAAAGGAATCCCAAGCTAGCGCACCTTCAGGTGAAATCTCAGGATTGCCATTAGCAAAGCGTTCTGGGAAAATCTGGTACCATACCATCTCTGCTACCCAGTCAGGAACATGGCAAGCATCAATCTCATGGATATACGGAATTTTAAAGCCATTTCCTTCATAATGAAGGTTTTCTAGCGTATTTTCAACACATCCCTTATCGCCATAGAAAATACTCTGACCTTGCTTATCCTTGAGTTCAAAGAGATACTGGAGTCGCGCATAGCCCACTGAAACTTCTGCTTGCCAGTAATCAAATAAGGCATCAGAAGTTACTTTGACCATCTCCTTGTTTACTTCATAATGGTCCTCTAAAAAGATAAAAGGATCACCATAATGCAAATGGATGCTTTCAATATCATCTTTCTTAGTCCGGATACGAATGTGCATTATCTTATCCTTATAAAGATAAGCATACTCCGACTCTGTTCTATGGTAAATGGCAGTCAATTCCATTGTTTTGTCTCCTGATTTACTTTCATTCATCTGTAACGCAAACGCTTTCACCTTTGTTGTTCTAGTATACTACTTTAAAATTTTATTTTCAAGACTAGTCCGTAGTTTTGAGTGGATTGTTTTTCAAAATAAAAAAGCAGCCAGTCTTACAACTTGCTACTTTTCAAATGATGATTTTACAAATGCCTTTCCAGCCACTCTATCTTTTTAAAATCCTTATTGTTATTGTGGTCATTTCGATAGGAATCTTGGGAAGAAGCCTTGTATATACTGAAATACTGTTCTAAACTTGGAACACGAAACGTGATGTCCTCGCGATGAATCAACTCTATATCTGATTCAGATACTCCTGCAAAATCAGGTAAGGAATCGATACTCCCAAATTCAACGCTCACACCATCTTTTTGGAATTCATGCTCATGAATATCTATCAAGGTGTAGCCTAAGTGGTTCATCACTTTCATTATCTTGTCCCAGTCATAAATCCTGAGATGATCAGGTGCTTCCCAGCCTCTAGGATCTCCAGAGACATGAATGTCAATGTCAGACGGTTGCCATTCTTCATTTGAACGGTATTCAAAACCCAAAGACCCCATGAGCGTAGGTGTGATTCCGACTTGGTTTAAATGTGAACAAATTATTCGAAATTCATCAAATAGAGAATTCATTTCTCCTCCTATCGTTGATATGAAACTTGATTTCTCACTAATAGTTAAATTAGTTTTACCTTCTACTCTTTCGGTTGTGAAAAGACCTCAATGTGCTGGCCCAGTACCTTAATCTCTACAGGTAGGTTATCCGACTTATCGCCGTCAACATCTGACTCCAATTCACTATCTGAAGAGATCTTAATATTACGCGCTCTGATATACTCAATATTATCATTGCCAACAACATCCCCTTTTAGTAAATCAGGAATGACTGATAATTTAGAGAATAGAGAAGCATCTTTTAGAATCAAAATATTGGCGTAGCCATCTTTGTTTTCTTCAAAGATTTTCTTGTCAGCGAAGTAATTTGTCAAGAGAACCAAAACATGGCTCGCTTCGCCATCATAATTTCCATTTTCTGTCTCAATCTTAATGTTAAAGACCTGATCCGTCATCACAGACTTCATGGTATTTACAGCATAGGCTAAAATACCGAATTTTGTCTTGTCCTCGATCTCAACATTGTGAATCGCCTCAGGCAGAGAACCGACACTAAAGATATAACCAAAATAGTTGTCATTCGCTTTACCAATATCAATCTTATTGGTTAAATTAAAATCGAGTTCATCAATCGCGCTATCGATGTCTTGATTGATTTCCAACAGTTTGGTAATGAGGTTGCCCGTACCGCCAGGGATAATCCCTAACTTCGGAGTGTAGTCTCTCTCAGCAATACCCGAAATAACTTCATTGACAGTTCCGTCTCCACCGAAAACAACCACTGCATCGTACTGCTCACGAGAAGCCTCTTCAGCAAAGTGTGTTGCATCCAGCGCCTTTTCGGTAATTTTGGTTTCCACGTGTTCAAAATAATCTTTTGCCTTATTCTCCAGCTTAACCTTATAATCCAAAGCCTTTTCCCCACCAGAGGTAGGGTTGATAATTAACATTGCTTTTTTCATTGATTTTCTCCTTGAATTTTAAATAGAAATGTTAGAGTTGCTATATATTTCATTACATATAATGCTATTATATAATGAAAACTCAGAAAAAAGAACTTTGACGTACTGGGCATTAATTTATAAAAACATAGACAAAGAGTTTACTGTGAATTTCGAGCATATAAAACATAGTTTAAAGTAAAGATTATCAGATAATATCAAACGATTGGCGCTAGAATATTAACGATTATCTAAAATAAAGAAAGCATTTTATTAATCTGTTTGCCATTAAATCCAGCTTGCGCGAAAATCTCTTTAAAAATTTCTTTTACCTCGTCCTCTTCCTTTTTCTTCCAATCCCCATGAAATTTATTTTCAATTCGGTAACTTCTTTGAATAATCACTTTTACATGATTGATTAAAAATTCTTTTGCTAATTTATGTTCATTTTCTTGAATGAGATGTAAGTAATGACAACTTAATGAAACAACATAGTCTTCTTTGAGACTTGGAACAATATTCTTTATGATTAAACTATCCTTGTCAAAACAATCTTCAAAATAGTAATCTGTGATGAATTTGTTTAGATCTTCTCCCCAGTTTTCTTTAATCCAATCTCTCCAGTTTTGATGGGGACCACCTTTATGACAATTAATTATTATATTCATCTTCCAAAGCCAGTTATCTGCTCCATCACTTCCAGGGATGAAACTTTCCACCACTGGCATCATATTTCCACACCAATAGTAAACAATAGCAAAAGCTTTAAAATAAGGTTCCAAATCATGTGGTATTTCTAAATCACCTTTTAATATCCCGTCTTTTATTTCTTTACCACCTTTCAAGCTAGGTTCAACATTGGTAATTTTTTTATACGGAACAGTGATTGAAGTAAGAATGTCAGCCGTAAGTGCAATACCTTTCGATTTATTGACAAGCAAATGAGCTCCCTTATATCCTGATTTTGATTTTTCTTTGTATGCTTCAATATCTTTATTATTCTTTAATTTATTATATTTATCAACTGAGTTTTGAAACTTAATAATCTTCCAATCATCTTCCTCATAAAAAGGATACTTCTTATAAAAATCCATTGCCTTTTTACGTACTTCAAATTCACAATTGACATTATCACTATCTGTAATATCTACTTTATTAATAAACTCATTTACTTGTATCATAAAATATCCTCCATATTTTTTTATTATATAAATCCGTTTAAAAAGACAAATAGATGTGTGTAAATTTACACTAGCTCACTACTTACTCCGTCTTCAGAAAAAATATCCTTGACTTGCTCAAAATCGCTTAAAATGATTGTAACTTACTTTAAACTTAGATACTGCTTTAATTCAGCTAAGTCAACAGCAATCAAATCAAAAATATCAAAATGAAATCATTTCTATTGAACTACCTTACCATACTCTTTTATTTTATCAGCATATTCAGTCAAAAGTTTTTTTGAATAAATTTTTTCATTACTTGAATTTCTAACTTCTTTCCAAAGAATAGAAGCTACTTTTAGTTTATTCGAGTAGTTGCGACTATTTTCGTCTGCACAGAAATCCTTTAAAAATTGATTCCATTGACAAACCGAATGGTCATACTTGGCATAATCTGAATCTCCATAATAAACTTTTAGCATATCTTGGATTGTGAAATTCAAATCATTTTCTTTTTTTACTTTTCTCCAAGCAGTTGCCATATCAGCAGTAAATTTGAAGGGTGAGACACCTGTTAAAGTTGAGAAATATTCTCTAAAGTGTGCATTAAAGGAGAATCCACATTCAAGTAAGGGCGTATCTAAAGTAACGACTTCTACTCGTTTCTTTTTCCTTTTTACTGATGATTTTTTAATCAAATTCCCCTTGAAGTACTGCTCAATAATATGATTGAGTTCCTGTTTTGTACCTCTATATTCAAGTCCTAATGACCTGCATATCTGTGAAAGTTCATCACGATACCAATAGTATTTATTAAATTCATCAAAGGATGCGACTTTATTGAACTCAGGTCTGCTTTCCATCAATATTTTACCTCCTTAAAACCAGTTTAGGTTGTCATCTCAAAATAATGGAATTTTGGCTTCTTTATTTTGAGGATTAGCAACGTTTCACTAACAAACTCACACATTCAGCGGTTCGGACTTACCGTATCATTCGTGAAAAAACAATCCTCACAAAATAAAGGAAAATCCTTCGTTTTGATATTGTTCCATTCGTAAACTGAACCTACAATATCTCCAATAATTGCTCCTAGCATGGTATTCCTCCTTATGGCATATCAGATTCGTTACACATTTCTAATGAGTCACTCTTTAAAAATGGCACCACCAAATCAATCCACTCATAAGGCAGGTAAGCTGATAAATAGCCGTGGTTATAGCCCTTTGCTTCATACAAAATTGTATTTGAATGTAGCTGATGAAATAATTTCGCTGATTCTTTCACACAGTTCAATTCTTTTTCACCATAGATATACAGAACCTGAGCCTTGCTAGCAGAAATCATATCTTTCAGCTTGTAACATCCCATATAGTTTTTGTAAATGGTCACCAATGTTTTGACAGGGGTCCTTGGCAAATCCTCCAAATAATAAGCTTTTATTTCCTCTGGACAAGCCAGTTTTGGATAGAGTTTGTTCATCATGCTTAACTGAAGTTTGCAAGAGAATTTATTGAACATCAGTTTACCAAATAGAGACACTAGAAAGATGCTGATTTTAGCTAACCTTGGTTGAGGAATACAGAGGCTTCCATCTATGATGGCCTTCTCAGCAATTTCACTGTCTAAAGACAAAAGCTCCATGGCAATTTGACCACCAAGTGAAACACCACCGATTGCAAACAATTTCCCACCACAGTTTTCTTTGATATAGTCTAGAATCTCCAAAGCAGAATCTTCAGTAGAAACATAATCAAGTTGATATTCCTCGCCGTGGCCATTCAAAGTGGGTAGAATAATACGGTATTCTTCTGACAAGATTCGTGCTTGACGAAGATAATTCCACCAAGAACTTCCACCACCATGTATCAGTAAAATAGGAGGCAAATTCTTATCACCAAATTCATGGAATTTCATGTTTAAACTCCTTACTGTAGGACTTTCACTAGCTACACCCATGTTTAATCAGCTCGTACAAGCAGTGATGTCTCATCAAATAGAAAAGTCTCTAACATTGATTATCTAGAATGACCACACGTTACATTCAATAATGGATATCCTGATCTAAATTTTAAAATGTTGTTTCCTTACTAATTCTATTACTCGCCAATATAGTATAAATCAAATAACCAATAAAAATGATAATAAAAATAAGATTAATTTTTAACACAAAATAGAGATTTAACAAATTTGCGAACGCATGAAATAATAGACAGTACCCCACAGATTTCGTTTGACGATAAAGAAGCCCTAAAACAAAACTTAAAAATAATGTATATATAAAAAATAAAATGAAAGGAAATCCTTGATGACTTTCTCCGACTATAAACCATAAAGGCAGATGCCAAATTCCCCAGATTGAACCTACAATCAAATTAGATTGCCAATAAGTATATTTTTTATCAAGTAATGGCTGTAATATTCCTCTCCATCCTAATTCTTCATGTCCACCACCAAAAAAAATTAGTTGTATAAAGAATAATGGCATCAGATAAATGGATACTCCGTTTAATTCTAAGGAAGATACAGAAAATAGTATCAAAATTGCTAACATATGATAAATGAAATAAATACTACTATTTTCTATCTTATTAAATAAAAAATGTTTAAATTTTATATTATTACTTTTTAAATAAAAGCCACTTGCAATAGCTGGTCCAAGTGCACCAACTATATGTAATATTCTTCCTATAAATGTCTCTAATCCCAAAATATAAGATTGAGTAAAGATGGCAAGAATCCCCCAAGCTATATAAGTAATTCCAAATGTACAATAAAGATAATTTTTTAAATTCTTTTTGTCAATTTCTGTCATTTTATCTTCCTTATTTTGATTATTTTATATGTAATATTTGTTACTGCTTCTTAGTTGCTCTCGATTTATAACTACCTATATTCTATCATAAAAATAGGAGCAGTTTAATTAACTGTTCCTGTTTTTTATTACGAATATTCTCGAACAATTATCGTCACAACAGGATATAATTCATAGTTTACGTTTAAGTACTATTTTGTTACTAACTAGCTAACAAAAAGAGTGAGGAAATCAAACGTTTCCACCACTCGTTTGTATTCTATTATAGATAAATCGATGTTCTTTCACTATCTATTTTCTCTGTAATTTCAAATGATTTATCTTTCAGATTAGCTCTTCATTCTGCCACTGTATTGGCATCGGTATTGGTCTAGCTGATGTGGATAGTATTAGCGTCTTCCATGTCAACAGCAAACTCTCCATCAAATGCTGCGCTGGTATTACGGAATTTGAGCAGATTGAACAAGGACTGCACAACTGGGCGTTGAACTTCTCGCTCAATTTCTTCCAAATCGTAATAGTGACGGTTGATGTTGCAGCCTTCTTTGGTTGATTCGAGCAATTCGATATCATTTTCTCCTGACAACAAGCCAACGTAGTAAATCTGCGGAATACCTGGTGCAAAACATTGAAGCACACGTGCCAAGAGATAGGCTTGGTCATCATTTCCTAAAGATGAATAGTAGGTACAATTTTTCTTATAAATATCCAAATTATTGTAGGCCTCTGAGCTGTAAATCTTTTTGACATTTGCTCCTTGGGCATAGAGGGCTTCTCTTGTCGCCTCTGTTTCAACATCTGTTAGCAAGTCCTTGACATCGACCACTCCGATACTATCGTGCGTGTCTAAGGTTGTAAATTGCTTGCGAGGCAGATTTCCATCCAGTGAACAAGACGTTTGACATTACCTGAATAAAGAGCATGAAAAACCAGCATCGGAAGGGCAAAGTCATAGACATAGTAGTCTTGCTCAGCGATTTTTTGCTGAATGGTGTAATGTTCATGAATTTCTGGAAGAATTTTCACTCCTTTTGGTGCCAATAGCTGACACGGAAAATGAAGCATTTCCCAAATATCTGGCTCAACAAAGAAACAGTTGGTGCCGATTTTCTTATTGGCGTAGACAAAGGCGTCCAAGCGAATAATGGAAGCTCCGTGGTCCGCCAGCTGTTCCAGATTTTCCTGAATAAAGCGACGAGTTGTTTCTCTTGTCACATCGAGGTCGATCTGTTGCTCATCAAAGGTACACCAAACTTTTTCCTCACTACCATCAGCAAACTTGGCAATGCTATAGGGAGCACGTGGCTTCCGTTTGTAAATCAGGTCTACATCTTCCTGAGTCGGCCCACTGTTTGGCCAAAAGTTTTTGTAGTGGATAAACAAATCCGGATAGGCAGACTCATCTTTCTTTTCTAGGAAATCAAGGGAAAAGGCGACTTGGCTGAGATTAAGACCTACTTCAAGTCTTTCAGATTTTTTCCAGGACTGTCTGAATAGGTAATTAACATTGCTTGATTTTTTACTTTCATAACTTGCTCTATTTACCTTCCTCAAAGCGTTTATAGACTGCTATAAATTCCTCAGCAATCGTTCGAAAACCTTCTGCACTCATTAACTGATCCTCAGCATGCATCAGAAGTAGACCTGTTTCGCTTAATTCCCCATTCATTTCTTTTGTCAAAAGTGAGTGGTGAGCATTGTGTCCCTGTACAAATGCTTCTTCGCCTTGTTTAATTCTATCTTTAGCCTGCTCGAATTCACCCTGCTTAGCCAATTGAATAGCATTGATGTACATAGATTTTGCTGTTCCTACATAGGTGATAATTTGAAAACACACTTCGAGTACTTTTTCGTCCATTTTAATACCTCTCTTACCAATCTTCATCTTCTAAATCGCTTGTTTCTTGTATTACAGCTTGTAAAGCTTGTTTATCCATCTGTTTAATAAACGGATAATAAACAAAGAAAGACATAACCAAAATAAGTGTTTGCAACAAGGCTGTTTTCCAACCACCGATGATAAATCCTGAAATAATTGGAGGACAAGTCCACGGAACTTGAACGGCACCATACATAGGTGTCAGTCCAAAATAAATCGCTGAATACTGGATGATACAAGATAAAATAGGCGTTAATATAAAGGGAGTTGCTAAAACTGGATTCATTACAATCGGCAAACCAAAGAGCACCGGCTCATTGATATTAAAGATGGCTGGAACCATTTCAAGACGTCCAAGAATTTTTAGTTGTTTTGATTTTGCAAATGCAACCATGTAAACTACCAAACCAATCGTAATCCCGGCACCTGTAACATTGATAAATTGATCAAAAAATTGAATCGTCACAATATGACCGCCATTGGCTAGATTTAATTCTAGGCCCTTATCTAAAATGGCTTGGTTTTCCAAAGCATTCGCCTGTAGCAAGCCACTCATGATGCCACCAACTACAGTTGAGCCGTGCACCCCAAACATCCATAAGAATGGTACAAGGAAACACATAAGCACCGCACCAAACAATGAGTCAGTCAAGCCTTGCATTGGTGTTTGAATAAGATTATAAATCACTTCAATCGTTGTGACCTTAAACAATTGTTCAACAAGTCCGACAAAGATCGTTGCCGCTGTGATAATAACAGTAGCAGGAATCAAGGCTGAAAATGCGTTGGCTACACCAGTTGGTACGCCATCTGGCATTTTGATTTTGATATTTTTCTTCAAAAACCAAGAATAGCTTGCTCCTACTATCAAACCAACGATAATGGCACCAATCATCCCTTTCCCGGAAGTCCAATCCTTCAGAATAATGTTACCAACTACATCCCCATTTTTAGAAATCAAACTGGAGGGCTGGATTAGCAAGAAAACTGCTAGGGCAATGACACCTGCCCCAAGCGGCTCCTGTTTTTCTAGCTTAGCATAGGTATACGCAATCCCAATGACTGTTACAATCGCACTGATATTAAAGGTTGCACCAATTGCTTGATTGAGAACAGGGGTAATACCACTAGTTTCTAACATCGTTGCTAGAGCTGGAACTGGAAGATTGGCCAAGATAAGAAAGATGGAGCCAACAATCAACAATGGCATAGAGAAAACAATACCATCTTTTATCGCTGTTACACCTTTGGTATTGACAAAGGCCATCATCCTATCAACAAACTTTTTAATCAGTTTATCCTTCATCATCGTCTCCTTATTTTTTCATCATGTAAGCTTGTTTAAGAACTGCCATACCGTTTGCAGTACCATAATCAGCCATTGCAATCACTTCTACAGGAACATTGTGAGAAGCACAAATTTCTTTTGCTTTTTCAAGTTGGAAACCAACCTGTGGGCCTAATAGAGCCACATCAATATCTCCAACTCTTTGTTCCAATTCACTGATGGAATAAGCTGCAATTGTTGCATCTTTCCCTTTTTTCTGAGCCGCTTCTTTCATACGCTCAACCAAAATACTTGTTGACATACCTGCTGCACAAAACAATCCAATATTCATTTTAATTACTCCTTATAATTCGTTTCCATTTGATGCAATCACTTTTTGATACCATGTAAAGGAATCTTTCTTCATTCGTTGCAAAGTTCCTTCGCCATTATTATTCTTATCGACATAGATAAAGCCATAACGCTTCTCCATTTCACCTGTACCAGCACTAACAATATCGATACAGCCCCAAGGGGTATAACCAATGACATTTACGCCATCTTCTTCAATCGCTAACATCATTTGTTCAATGTGTTGTTTGAGGTAATCAATGCGGTAAGAATCATGGATTCCATCAGGCTCTACCTTATCATAAGCACCGAATCCATTTTCAACTATAAAAAGCGGACAGTGATAGCGATCGTATAAAAGATTTAAGCTATAGCGTAATCCCTCAGGGTCTATCTGCCAACCCCAATCGCTTGATTCAATATAGGGGTTTTTCTTAGTGTAAACATCTTTGAAAAGTTCTTCTGTTTCCTCAGATGCTGTAGCAGTCACTGTATCACTCATATAGTAACTCAAGCCAATATTATCTACACAACCTTCTTTTAGAGTTTCTAGATCTTCTGGTATAATATCCAGTTTGATATTATTTTTTCGACAAAAGGCCTCAATATAGTAAGGACGCTCTCCAAAAACATGAAGATCTCCATAGTGAAATAAACGATGCTCCATTGCCTTCTGGCTAGCAAGTATATCTTTTGTATCACATGTATTCGGGTAAAATGGTACCATTGCCAGCATACAACCAATTTTGAAATTTTTATTGATTTTCCGACCCAATTGTACAACTTTTGCAGAAGCCACTGACTGATAATGGATAACCTGCTGTAGTACCTCAACTGGATTTTCATCTTCTTGATAAATGACACCAGAATTAGTCCATGAGCACCAAGGAACATTAATTGCACCTTGATTATTGATCTCGTTAAAGGTCATCCAATACTTAACTTTGTCCTTATATCGTTCCATGACGACTTTCGCAAAACGAACAAAGAAATCAATCAACTTGCGATTACGCCAAGCACCATACTTAGTAACTAGATGATAGGGCATTTCAAAGTGACTGAGTGTGATGACCGGTTCAATTTGATGAGCTAGAAGCTGATCAAATAAATCATCATAAAATTTCAACCCTTCTTCGTTAGGTTCTTCTTCATCTCCATTTGGGAAGATACGAGTCCAGGCAATCGAAGTTCGAAAACACTTAAATCCCATCTCAGCGAATAATTGTATATCGTCCTTATAGGTTCTGTAAAAATCTATTGCATCATGATTCGGATAATATTCGTCAGGTAAGACGCCATCAGTAATCTGTCGAGAGTGGCTAGCACTTCCAACTGTCATCACATCGGCTATCGAAATGCCTTTTCCACCTTTATCATATCCTCCTTCAATTTGGTGAGCAGCAACTGCCCCACCCCATAAAAAGCCTTCTGGTATTTTTGCCATTTTACCAATCCTTTCTGTATTTTGTACTAGCGCTATGAACAAGTCTATTTTATAACATACTGTACCTGCTGACAATAGATATTGAGATAGAAAATAAATGTACAGTCGAACAATATTTGTTACATAAAAAAAACAAGAGTTTTCACTCCTATTTTTTTAAATAAACTTGGTAACGTAAGGATTCTAAAAAATAGACAACTGGAATCTGAGTGGTCAAATTAGTGGAACGTAGCGAGGAATCTGCATAGGCAACTGGCATAAAGTAGGATAAATTTATATCCGATAGCTGTGATAAAGTGGAAATATCTGTATTTGTCAGACTAACAATCTTAGCATTTCTTTCTTTGAATCCCTGTACCAGAGTTAGAACTTCTTCTGTCTCACCGCTGACACTTAGAGCAATAACCAAAACATCCTCCAAATTAGAATGATGCAATTTCAGAGAATAAAATGGGTTAGTGATAGCAAAGCTAAAAATACCGATTCCAGAAAAAAGATATGAGCCATATTCTGCCAAACTTAGACTAGTACCCACCCCTAAAAAGATAACTTGTTTGGCTTGAACGATCAAGTCTGCTATCTCTGATAGTTGTTTTTTTAAAGCTTCATCTTGAACACTAGTCTGTAAAAATTGTATTGCTGGAATATCAATAGGAAAGTAGTGACGATGTTTATTTTCCTTATCTTCTGACCTTGACAAGACATACTTTAAATCATTGTAGCTATCAAATCCCATCTTTTTCGCAAAACGAATGATGGTTGTTGTCGATAGATTTATAGATGTCGATAGCTCTCTGATAGTCATCGTAGCAACTTTATCTCTATGTTGCAATATAAAATTATACACGCTTAATTCACTATTATTTAGCCCTTTTACTTTATGATAATCAAATAAATTCATAGACACCCTTATGCTTTTGTAGTATATAGTTGTTTCATTAACATTTCAATAATGAAAATAACAGGTACCTGCGTCGTAATATTAAACCCATTTAAAAATAATTGAGGAACATGATAGGTTATGGAGCAATCAGATAGCCTTGACAATGTTGATTCCAATGTATTTGTGATGGCAATAACTGGACAACCTTTTTCCTTTAATTTTTGTACAATTTTCAATGTTTGAGAAGTCTCACCAGATTCGGATAAGGCAATGACACAAGTTTTTTCCATACTGTTTTGTAGCACTGGTTGCCAAGGATCTTCAATACACATACTAAATTTGCCAATATTTGAAAAATAGCGCGCTCCATATCGACCTAAAGTTCCAGAGGAACCAATTCCGACAAAAACAATCTGTTCAACGTTCTTTAAGATTGCCACAGCCTCCATAATCAGCTGCAAAAAAGTATCTTGCTCAGTATAATCAATGAATAACTTCAAAGAATGATTGTCTTGATTGTTTAAAATAATTTGCTCATTTTTTAAATATTCTTTATAAGCAATCTTAAAATGGCTATATCCATCAAATCCTAGATGCTTGCAAAATCGTTGTACGGTTCCAACTGATACATGTGCAAGTTGGGCCAATTCCTTGATTGTCATAGAGGATATATTTTCATTTTCTAAAATAGTTGTATAAATAGCATTTTCTAAGTCGTTAAAACTTGCTACAACCTCATAACTAAACATATAATTCCTTTTTCTATCTCTATTGATTTGCTTACAATGTAACAAAAAACTAATAACCAAAGTGTTCTACACTAAAATAATGGAGAGCATAATGGCTATAAAACCAAGTCAGCATTAAAATCCATTAGAAAACCAGACGAATCAGATTTGTCTAACGAGACATGGTTAAGAGAAAATACTTTAAAACAGTATTGCCTTATGTCCTAGATTATATCATATTTTTGAGCATACTTTGAGTATTGTTAGTTTATTGACTTAAAAGAAACATAACAAGAGCTTATCTCTATTAAATTGTCTCAATTTCAATCGCCCATTCTGGAGATATGTAAGGTGGGGACGTTTCTATTCCCACAAACTCCTTGTCAATGGAAAGAAACACATACCCACAGGGTAAATGTAAATAGAAACTGATAATTTCTAGCTATCACTTCTATTCATTCCAAAAATTTTCTCACTATAATACTCCCCCACGCCAATACAAAAAGCCTTGAAACCAAGGCTTTTCATTATTGCGATTTATCAAAATGTTCTAGGCTTTTACAAGCAAAGCTACACACTCGACATGTGCTGAGAGCTTTCTTCTATACTAATAGACGAAAGGGTGTGAAAATGATTTTTAAATGATACTGTGGAACGGAACAGTAGCCCTAGTATTGACTACTGTCGTTTCTATTCATATTGGCTATTCTAGGACTGAGATGAAAAAATCTATAAATGCTCAGAATAAAATTGAACCCGCAAATCTCCCCAAAACAATGGTGAGTCATGTACTTGTATTATTCCGAAAAAATACACCTCTGGTGCAGTGAGACAAATTGGTGTATCTTATAGTGGCTTCGTAGATGAAAGCTATACTCTACTATCACTCTTTGATGATGTAGAACAAATTGAAAAAGATAATAGACTTCAGACAGCTATTGATGTTGTCAGAGAACAGTTTGGTTTTTTAGCCATACAAAAAGGAACCGTCCTAACTGAAGGTTCCAGAAATATTGAACGCAGTAAACTTATCGGTGGTCATTCCGCGGGTGGATTGGAGGGATTAAAATGAAACAAGAAAAAAATACAGTACAATTTTCAGAAATCCGTAGCAAAGGATGTAATGATATTGAAATGCTTGAAAGATTTTTACATGGAATCGTTGAAACAGCAACTTCAAAACTTCGTCAGAGAAAACTCAAAACAACTGAAATATCGATACGACTAGTACATGCTAAATCTGAAAACCGATTACCATTGGAATTTACATTTAGCATTAAGCCAACAAGCTCATCTGTGATAATCTATACTGAGGTAATCAATCGCTTTAAAGAATGTTACACAGGTGGGGGAATTCAAGGTTTTACGATTCAATTTGATAAAAATACCCTTGCCTCTGCATAGAAAGGATTTGATATGATTGACCGTTCATATTTACCATTTCAATCAGCAAGAGAGTACCAGGATACAAAGATGCAAAAATGGATGGGCTTTTTCCTATCTGAACATGCATCAGCACTCTCTGATGATACAAACAAAGTAACGTACATGTCTGACTTATCACTAGAGAAGAAATTATTACTCCTCAGTCAAGTATACGCCGGGCAGCTACGCACACGCATTCAAGTGATTGAAAAAAACAAGCGTGTTTCCTACACTGGAACAATACCAAGTCTGACCAAAGATTTCATTTTGATAAAAACTACAACAGGTCACATCAATTTGAAATTAAAAGACATTATTAGTATTGAACTTGTCGAGGAGGTGCTCTATGAATCAGCTTGAGTTTCAGCGTAATCACCTACAAATGGACTATTATAGCGAGAGCTACCAAGATTTTGAACGTGACTTCTACCGCTACTCTAACATGAATATTCCATTGACCTTCCTAACTGATGATATCCTAAAAACAATGGCGACTTCACGTAAGAATTACTTTGTCCTCAATAAGGAAAAGTCCAGAGATAACCGCGATCACTTCTTCATATTTGAAGTAAGTACCGTAGATGAGAATCCGCTAATCTATCATTATACATATAAGAAAACTACAATATATTTAGCAGAAAAATAGGAGCAGTTCAATTGACTGTTCCTATTTTTAATATTCATAAAATCTAAAGTCTTTATACTCTTTAACAATGGAGTCGCCAACCAGAACAGACTATACTGACCAGCGACTACCTTAAATTTAATGTTTCAGATTTATTTTCTTATCTCTAATTTCATAAACTACATCTGCTACATTTTCGAGTAATCGTTTATCGTGGGTGATAAACACGATAGTTCCGGTGTACTCCTTCATTAGTATTTCCAAAGCCTCTAAACTTGGTATGTCAAGGAAGTTACTGGGTTCATCCATTATTAGGATGTTATATCTACCCATGAGCATTTTAGCAAGCAACAATTTTATAATTTCTCCACCGCTTAAAACAGATAAACTTTTTCCAATATCGTTCTGTTTGAACCCCATAGATGCTAGCACTGAACGAATTTCTGATATATTGTAGTCACAATCCTTCTGCATAAACTCCATAACATTCTGATTACTGTTGTACTTGTAACCATTCTGTGCAAAGTAACCTATTTTTGCCTTAGGCGAAATAGAAATTCCTTCTTCATGGTTTAAGATCATTTGGATTAAAGTTGTTTTTCCGATTCCATTACCACCAGTTAACGCCACTTTTGCTCCTAACGGAATTTGAAAAGATGCATTTTCAAACAGAGCCTTATCCCCAAATACTTTATTAATTTCTGCACCGACTATAGGGTATGGATTATGGAGCTCCAATGCTTTACTTTGCCTGAAACGAATTCTGCGAATGCCTTCCGGAGCTTCTACTTTTCCTAAGGCCGCAATCCTGTGCTCTAGGGTTTTAGCAGCATTATACATCTTTTTTTCCTTACTTCCTATTGATTTTTGATGAGCTAAACGCCCTCCGTCTTCAGTACTTTTTTTCTTTGAAGAACCTTTTGCCTTCTGTTCTATTTTACGAGCCTGTTTTCGCTTTTCCTCCGCAGCCCTTTCCAATCGGGCACGTTCCGCAATAAATTGTTCGTATTCTGCAGCTTGGCTCTTACGTTCTTCCTCTTTCTGACGAAGATAATCAGAATAGTTTCCCCAATACTCAGTGATTTTGCCATCTTTCAGTTCCCATATTTTATCTACTATTTCATCAAGAAAATAGCGGTCATGGCTAATAACTAACAGTGCACCTGTAAAATATTTTAGCTGTCCTATTAGAAAATCAATTCCTTCACGGTCTAAATGGCTCGTAGGTTCATCCGCTAAAATACCATGAACCTGTGCCGATAAGGCCTGTGCTATTTTAAGCCTTGTTTCTTCACCACCGCTCATAGTCTGTATATTTAATTGCTCAACACCTAGCTTGCCTACAAGTGCAAAATCTTTTTCCTCCTGCAGAGTTACTTCGTCCAACTGGGGAATATAGGCAAGTTCACCCAGACGATTCATTTTACATCCTGGGGGAGTTAATTCTCCTAAAAGTACCCTGAGTAAAGTGCTTTTTCCAGCACCATTTGCTCCTACTAAACCAATACGGTCATAATCATATACTTCTAATTCATTTATATCTAAAACATCGCGTCCTTTGAATTCCACACGAATGTCTTTTGCTTTTAATATTAATTCCATAACATTTCCTCCTGTCTATAATCGCATGCTTTCATTTGCTTGTATGCAGGGAAAACCCTGCGATTTTAGCAGGAAGAGTTACATGAAAATAAGATACATAAATATTCCTCCAATATTGTTTATTTTAAATCTAATTTTCTAACCTCAGTTATCATTTGGCAAACTATAGCAATGCCAATAATTAAAATACCTGATAGTAAAAACCAATGATTTACACCGATTTTATCAGCAAAGAATCCAGAAAGAATTAACCCAATTGGCATAGCAAGTGACATGATACTTCCGATCAAAGAAAATACACGTCCTAAATATTCAGGCTTAATTTTCTCCTGAAAAAGAACTGTTTGCACACCGCTATAAAATGGCACCGAAAGCCCCATTATTGCACAGCAAACTACGAATATTACAAATCCATTTGGAGGAAGTATTCCCGAAACGGCTAAACTGGTCCCCATTATAAAAAATGAACTTGTTATTAGTAATACATGCTTTTCGAAGCCCCCTAATCTTCCTAATAATAAGCCTCCTGCTAGCATCCCAAATGCAAAGGAAATTTCCGTAATAGAAATATGCACAGGCGTTCCATTAAAGTGTTCCATGCTTATTAAAGGAAATAGTGCATTGATTGGCATATAAACAAAAGTATATAGTGTTCCTAAGAGTAATAAGGCAAACAATCCTTTGTTTTGTCTCAGAACCACAACTCCTTCTTTCATCTCCCTTATGAAATTTGGTTCTAAACTTTGCACTTGATTACCCAGCTTAGGTATACGTACAATTGCTACCGTAATAGATGCAATCACAGCACCCAATACGTCGATGGCAATAATAGCATTTAAATCCCAAACGGAGTATAAGAGTGCTGCAACTGCCGGACTAACAATATAGCTTATAGACTGCAAAGACTGACTATAGCCTGCGCATTTCGTTAGCTGTTCTTCTGGTACTAAAAGTGGTGTAACCGCATTGAGTGCTGGGGTATGAAAAGCTGTTCCAATGCTACGGATAAACAATACTATCATAATCATCCAGACAGGTAGCTCCATACAGAATGCAACAATAGCAAGCACTGCACCAGCTGCTGCGATAATTAAATCGGCACCAATCATTATCTTCTTCCTATCATGACGATCCACTAGCACACCAATGGCAGGTCCCAAAATCGCATAGGGTAAAAAACCTACTAATGAAGCCATAGACAAGACCATCGCAGATCCTGTTTTTTCTGTAAGGTAAAAAATAATCGCCATTTGCAGGATGGCACTAGTGATTAATGATACTGCTTGCCCTGCCCATATTGCATAAAATTTTCGTTTCCAATTGTTGTATTTTTCCATTTATATTATCTCCTGCATATTATTTTGCTTGAATTTCTATTTTGAATAGCATTCTAGGCAATAAAAAATGCAGGCCAAACCCCACAATGTGGCTTTTGGTCTGCATACATACAATTTGGAAACATTCATATTAAAGACATAGTTAAATAAAGGTATAGTTAAATAACCAATATCCTCACCGTAACTAATGAATGCTCAATATCGTATAAATAAGCACAACAAAAAAGCCTATCATCGGGTATAGATTCTGCTTTTTTTATTGCCAGCTTATCTTAAACGCATTGAGGCTGTCATAGTTTCGGTTCCTCCTACATCTTTGTTTATATCAATTTATAGTATAACACAACAAGATGATATGTTCAATATAAAAGTTATGGAATGAGACTCATACTTCCAATTCGATGCCAGATTTAAAGGATATGACGAAGTTTTCTTCATAGACTGTAACGCTCTGGATTATCTTCCTTAGTAGCAAGCGATTAGCTTTCACAAAATCTTCTGTTTGTAGTTTTAAAAATTCATCAGGATTTTCTAACTCAACCTCAAAATATTTCATTTTACATTCCCTCATTTCATTTATTGATAAATTGAGTTTGCAAAAAAGAGTGGACAATTTTTGTCTACTCTTAACCTTTAAAATAGTTTTTTTTAATCGATTTGAAGTTGCCTAAATTATTACTTATTCGGTAAAATGAAGTATTGCTTTCAACAGATTTCCTTCAACTACACTTCACTTGATTCAAACAAGGTGGGTACATTTCTATTCCCACAAACTCCTTGTCAATGGAAACAAACACGTACCCACAGGGTAAATGGAAATAGAAACTGATAATTTCTAGCTATCACTTCTACTCATTCCAAAAATTTTCTCACTCTGATACTTACCCACCATAAAGCAAAAAGCCTTGCAATCAAGGCTTTCATTATCCCTTTCGTTCAAAGGTTTCTAAGCTTTTACGAGCAGAGCGACACACTCAGCGGTTCGCTATCTCCGTTCTGTCTGCGTGCTAGCACTTGTCAATCACGGACAGCTATCGCATGGGCGGAAGTAAATGCTAATCTTCGTCGTTTTACTCCTTGACTAGCAAACTTACCGCCTCAACATGATGCGTTTGTGGAACTCAAAAGGTTCGGGGAACCTTTTGAGGATTAACTACGTTTCACTAACAAACTCACACACTCGACGTGGTGCGTCTGAGGAAACAGATCCACCGGTTGGACTTTCTTCAACTCATATCCCAACTCTTGGTAGAGTTTGATATCACGCGCCATGGTTGCGACATTGCAGGAGATGTAAGCAATGCGGTCTGCTCCTGTTTGACTACCTGCCTTGATAAAGCTTTCTGTGAGGCCTTTTCTTGGTGGGTCGACTAGGATAGCGGTTGGTTGGATACCTTCCTTGAGCCAATTCTTCATAGCATTTTCAGCTGTATCACATACATAGTGGGCATTAGTGATGCCATTTATACTAGCATTTTTCTGGCTATTCTCCACGGCTTCTGGAATCACTTCAACACCGTAGACTTCCTTTACATGTTTCGCAACAGACAATCCAATCGTTCCAATTCCTGAGTAGGCATCAATCACCACATCATCTTCCCTTAACTCTGCAAAGTCAATAGCTGTTTGATAAAGTTTCTCTGCCATTTCTGTATTGACCTGGTAAAAGGCTGGCCCAGATATTTGAAAGTCATTTCCCAACATCTGGTCCGTAATATAGTCTTGACCATAAAGAGTCTTCCACTCCTTACCAAAAATCGCATTGGTATTCTGGTCATTGATATTTTGCATGACAGACACAATCCCTGGGAACTGCTTGATAAGTTGGTCAATCAACTGCTCCACTCGGAAAACTTTAGGACGTGTAGTCACTAAGATAACCATGATTTGTCCGGAATAGTGCCCGCGACGCACCACAAGATTTCGAATCAAGCCAGACTGTTCCTTTTCGTCATAAGGTTTTAAATCAAAACGACGAAGCAAATCTCGAAGGGCTACTATGACTTGGTCAATGACAGGATCTTGGATAAAGAAATCTTCAAGGGGCATGAGGTCGTGCGAATTCTTACGGAAAAATCCTGTTTCCAAGACACCATTCACTCGACGAACGGGCACCTGTGCCTTATTTCGGTACTTGACTGGATGTTCCATACCCAGCGTTTCAGCGACCTCTACATCTCTAATGCCAGCAATTTTGTAGAGACTGTCTTTGACTTGCTTGGTTTTAAACTTGAGCTGTTCTGGGTAGGCAAGATGCCCCAAGTCAGCAATTCCTGAACGCAGGTAAGCCAAATCTAAATCTTGGTTACGATGAGGTGATTGAACAAGGTATTCTTCAACTTTCCCAAAGCCAATTTTTTTATTGACTTTAAGGACACGCATAAGAATTTTCTCAGTCGGAAGAGCATTCTCTACAAAAAAGACCAAGCCTTCTACCTTGGCAACTCCAGAACCTTCATGGGTCAAATCAACAATTTCAACTTCTACAATATCATTTTTCTTTAACATATTTTTCACTTTCTATCGGCCGACAAAAAAGACGGCAACATTTCTGTTACCATCTATTATATCATGAAATGACCTAAGCACCAAAACTCTTGAAAAAGTTGACAATGGCTTGCCAAAGGGAGCTAAAGAAGTTGCCCCCGTCTTCTAGCGCTTTATTGGCATCAAAGTTGAGGTTGATATTTTTAAAGCTATCTCCAGCTTGGGAAACAATGCTTTCCTTGAGGTCTTTTAGGGTTTTAGTGAAATCAGCATTGTTCAAGATGTCACTCTTCGAGAGGTTAAGTGCAAAATTGATGATGATGTTGACCTGGTTTCCTGTTATAACCTGATCAAGTTTGTAGTTTTTTAGCGTGTCTTCAACGATTTTGCGGACATCTTCTTCTGTCAGATTTCCTTTGGCTTCTTTTGCCTTTGCGATTCCTGCCTTGATATCTGCCAAAGCCACATTGAGTTTATTGGCATCGTAGCCTGACTTGTCCTTGTTTTCAGCATTGATATCAGATAAGGCTTTTAACTCCTCTTGGGCCAAGTCTTTATTGGCTTGTGGTACTTTAGCACCATTGGCCTCTAACGAGTAGTAAATCCCTGCTAGGGCACTCTCACCAGTAACGGGAATAGGAGCTGCAACTGTGATTTTTGCATGCTCAACTCCCAGGGTCACTGCTGCATTACGGTACATATCCTGCGTCACCTTGGTGATATTTTCAGGCGTTTCAATCTTGACCTCTAGAGGTGACTTATCCCCCAGCTTTTGAATTTTAGCCGACGAATAGAGTTGTAGGCTAGCATCATTAGCCACATTCATAATTTTCGAATAGATATCAGGTGTCATAGTTTTGATATCCTTGGTGTCTTTTGATGCGTCATAGCCAAGTTTGCTAAGGGTTTTGTTTTTCTGGTCCTCAGATAGAGAAGAACCAAGCACATATTCAGGCTGTACATAGGTTTCATCGATTACTTTTTGAACATCAGTTGCTGCGTGGACGCTTGTCATAGCTGTTGCGGCCCACAATACTGCAGCGCTTGTTAGAAAGAATTTCTTTCTCATGGGATATTCCCTCCTTTACCTTTCTAGGGTAATAAAACAATCTTAAAGAAAGCTTATAGTGAAAAACACCTGGTCAAACCAGATGTTTAAAAGAAATTAAAGAATTTCATGATATAGAGATTAAAGCGAACCTGTCTCGAGTAGTAATAATTTCCACCATTTTCATAGAGTTCGGCACCGTGAAAGATAGAAATAGGGTTGATATAGGTGTAGGTCTTCCCTGTAGTATTACCAAGGATTGGAGCGACCGTTTCTCGGGAGTAACGCTTGGCTAGGGCCAGTGTATTTTCCTTGCCATTCTGAGCGATAAAGTCGATATAGGCAGGTCCAAAATTATAGGCTTGAACGGCGGTCCAGACATCTACTCCTTTGCTCTGTGCCAAATAGAGATTATCTGTTAGAGTCTGAACCCCTTGGCGAATACTAGAGGCATCGTCTTTGATGGTATTGGTGGCGCCACTAGCAGACTCACTAGACTGCATGACATCCCGCTCTTTTCCCTTCGTTTCAGTATAAATCATAGCGAGCACCAACTCTTCATTGGCTGGAGTATCTCTTTCGCTCAAGATTTCTCGAACCATGGGTTGGTAGGTCATGACTTGTTTAACATCCTGATGGATATGATAAGCTTTGTATCCAGCGAAAAGGAAGACTGCTAGCACAAGCACTCTTCTTATAAATTTAAACATTATTTACTTTGAATATCCTCGATATTTTTGATTAAAATAGAATAGGTTCCATTGTCATTTTGGATAAACTCAACAGACTCGGCGTCTTGGTATACGTTATTGGGAACGATGAGTTCAATTCCATTTGACAAGGAAAGTTTTTGGTTTTCAAATTTCTTGAGCTGACGACTGGCATCAATTTCATCAAACTGGACTGGTTCTGGTACAGCTTCCTTGACTTGGTCGATAAAGCTCAAGCGAGCTGTCAGATTATTATCAAAAAGGTCGTTAGCCAATTTCTCAGGAGACAACTCATTGTTTTCTTCAAGATTGTTGAAAATCGCTGATTTGACCTTGGATTGAAACTGAAAATCATCTGTGTTAAAGGACTCTGCAATTCTCTGAGCCGTTTTTTCCAGTTCCTTGATAGATTTCTTGGGTGAAATCTTGGGAGCAACAGCTAGGAGATTTTCTGAAAAATAATTCAAGAAAGTCCCATTATACTTGATGCGTTTTTCGATGAGATGGTACTTGCGACTTTGAAGATTGACCACCAAGGCCTCATCAGCCCCCGTTCCAAATCCAGGTAGGTTATTCTGAGTTAGCTTGATTGGGTTATCAACTTCTCCACCAAGGTGGGTCAAGGTCTCACGCAGAGCAATTCGCAAAAAAGCAAAATGTTCAACGCCTTCTTTAGAAAACTCAACAAAAACCAAGTCATTGGTCTTGAGATTTTCAGAAATGCTGAACTCCTCTTTCCAGAGATTAGCCAGTGTTACTGATGTCTCCAACAAATCCTCTGTGATGTGATTGAAGAAGGGATTTTCTTCTTCGAAAATCCCAGTCTTGGCTTCATCTGAATACACACGTTCGATTTTTTTGCGCAGGTATTCTTCGATTTTTGGAGTGATATTGAGAAATTTATCCGCTAGAAACAGCTCAGTATCATCTGGGCTGAACTGATGGATAATAGCTTTCTTAATATAAATGTCCATAAAAGTATTAGTCCTCGTATAGTGGGAAGGCATCTGTCAACGCTTTGACCTCACTTCTCACTTCTTCTAAGACAGATTCATTTTCTGCATTCTTAAGGGTTTTAATGATGAGTTCAGCCACTTTACGGCTTTCTTCTTCACCAAATCCACGTGCAGTGATGGCTGCTGCTCCGATACGAATTCCACTTGTCTTGAATGGTGACAAGGTTTCGTATGGAATTGAGTTTTTATTTAGGGTAATATTAACTTCATCCAGCAAGTTTTGAGCCACTTTTCCGTTTTCAACAACCTTAGTCACATCCACTAGGAAGAGGTGATTTTCAGTACCACCAGAAATGATACGGAAATCAGGGTCTTGCAAGAAGACTTCAACCATAGCCTTGCTGTTTTTGATGACATTAGCAGCATATTCCTTGAAGGCTGGATCCAAAACTTCTTTGAATGACACCGCCTTAGCAGCGATAACGTGCTCCAAAGGACCGCCTTGAATACCAGGGAAAATAGCTGAGTTGATTTTCTTAGCTAGGTCCTCATCATTTGTCAGGATCAAGCCACCACGAGGTCCACGAAGGGTTTTGTGGGTCGTTGTTGTAGTGATATGAGCGTATGGCACTGGGCTTGGGTGAAGACCAGCTGCAACCAAACCAGCGATATGGGCCATGTCCACCATAAGCTTAGCCCCAACAGCATCAGCAATTTCACGGAATTTTGAGAAGTCGATAATTTGAGAAT
This sequence comes from Streptococcus oralis, assembly GCF_023110055.1. Classification (GTDB taxonomy): domain Bacteria; phylum Bacillota; class Bacilli; order Lactobacillales; family Streptococcaceae; genus Streptococcus; species Streptococcus oralis_BY. Next base: position 599,806 of record NZ_JALDVG010000001.1, read on the forward strand.
AGGCTGAAGCACCCGCTACGATTAGTTTTGGTTTTACTTCTTGGGCTTGTTTCAAGATAGCATCAAAGTCCAAGAGTTCCGTTTCAGGATCAACACTGTAAGAAACAAAGTTGTAGGTTTGACCAGAGAAGCTAACTGGAGCTCCATGGGTCAAGTGTCCACCTGCAGACAAATCCATCCCCATAACGGTATCACCTGGCTTAATCAAGGCCATGTAAGCCGCACAGTTGGCTTGGCTTCCTGAGTGAGGTTGAACATTGGCGAATTTAGCACCGAAAATTTCTTTTGCACGTTCAATAGCTAAAGTTTCTACCACGTCTACTACATCAGTTCCACCATAATAACGACGTCCTGGGTAACCCTCGGCATATTTGTTTGTCAAGATAGACCCTTGAGCTACCATAACAGCCTTGGAAACCACGTTTTCCGAAGCAATCAACTCGATGTTATTTTGTTGGCGTTCTTCTTCTTTGGCAATAGCATTCCAGAGTTCAGCATCGTATGCTTTAAAATCGTCTTTGTCAAAAATCATAGGTCTTCTCCTTTATAGTGTGACTGGTCCTTTAGTTTGTTTTTCAATAAGAAAATAAACTAAAAGATGCGAATAAACCGTTTCTGCACTTTATCACAAGTATAACCAACTTTTTCATAAAATGCATGAGCTCCCAGACGATGATCAGCAGAGTTTAAGCGGATAAACCCATAACCCCGTCTTTTTGCTTCTTGATCCAACCCTTGCAGTAAGGTTTTACCGATACCTTGTCCTTGTGCTTGAGGTGAAACCGCTAAGCCTAAGATATTAAATCCTGCTTTGGAATAGAGGGATTCATAAACTTCAGCATGGACATATCCAAGTAGGATATGACTAACTGCATCCTCATAACCAAGTAGGAAATGATGTGAATCCTGAGATAATCTAGCTAGTTGACTAGCTGTGTCCTCTGGACTAAAAGAATAGCCCAAAGCCTCTTGGTTAATCTCACATATAGAATTCACATCTGTTTCTTGCAAATCTCTTAGCATCTCATTCCTCCTCAAAAGAAATCTCTGGCAACCGAGCAAAAATATCTTCTCGCTTAATCGCCCCCTGGCGTAAGATTTTCACCTTGTCTCCAGACAAATCCAAAATAGTCGAATCCTGTCCAGTTAGAAAAGCGTCGTCCTCCAGCCCCAAAACCTCTTGGTCAAAATCCTCTAGAATTTGAGCAAAGGTCACTCCACTCACCTGACCCGAGATATTGGCAGACGGCCCAATCAAAGGACCTGTCTCTCGAATCAAATCAAGTGTAATGGGGTGATTCGGCATCCGAAATCCGACAGTTGCAAGACCAGAGTTGACCCAATAGGGAACTCGGTCATTGGCTTCGAGGATAATGGTCAAGGGACCCGGTAAAAAGGCCTCTACAAGCTTTTGTAGATAAGTTGGCTGATTCTTTGAAAAGTGCAAGATGTCCTCTAGAGAAGCGACATTAAGATTGAGTGCCTTATCTCTAGGACGACGTTTGAGTTGGTAAACATGGTCAACAGCTTTTTCGTCTAAGGCCTTAGCAAAGAGACCATAAACTGTCTCGGTTGGAAGAACAACAGCTCCGCCCTTTTCCAACTCTTGTCTAATCCTGTCCATCATCAACTACAACCATCCTATCTTGACCAAATTGGTCTTTGAGTGTTCGTACTCGTTTTTCAGGAAGATATTTCCTAAAGAGCGCAGGAACACTTTGACCTTGCTTGTATCCAATTTCAAGGTAAATCTTACCACCATCTGTGAGATAGTCTTTTGCATCTTCCGCAATTCTGCGATAAATAGCTAGGCCATCCTCATCTGCAAAGAGAGCTAGATGAGGTTCTGAATGCAAAACATTCAAACCAACCTCTGACTCATCTTCACGAGAGATATAGGGTGGATTGGATACAATTATATCATATTTTTCAGAAATTTCTGCAAAACAATCAGATTTTTTAAAAAATATATTAAGATTTTGATTGCTAGCATTCTCTGATGCAAGCTCTAAGGCATCTTGGGAAATATCTGCTGCTGTCACTGACCAATCTGGTCTGTTTTTAGCTAATCCAAGAGCTATGGCGCCACTTCCAGTCCCGATATCTAGGACCTTAAGATTTTCCTCAGGATTTTCTGTGAGGATGAGTTCCACCAACTCTTCTGTTTCTGGACGAGGAATCAAAACCCGCTCATCCACTTTTAACTGCATTCCAAAGAAATCTGCGTGACCAATGATATACTGAGCTGGTTTGTGGGCCCCTAACTGCTGGTAAATTTCCTCTACAAATTGTTTTTCTTCCTCTGTTACTTCTTGCTGGAGGGCAAAGACGAAATCTGTAAAAGAGAGTTTTTTCAGGCTACGATAGACAAAAGAGAGGCTTTCTGCTTCCTCTCCTTGTCTTATCAACTCTTCTTCAAAATCTGAAAATAATTGAGCTAATTTCATTATTTGTTTAATTCTTCTAATTTTTGTGTTTGGTCATAAAGAACCAAGGCATCCACAACTTCATCCAATTTTCCAGACAAAATGGTATCTAGTTTTTGGAGGGTCAAGCCGATACGGTGGTCTGTGACACGGTTTTGAGGGAAATTATAAGTACGAATACGTTCTGAGCGGTCACCAGTACCAATAGTAGACTTACGCTCAGCGTCTTGTTCATCCTGGGCAATTTGTGCAAAGTGGTCAGCAACACGCGCACGGATGATTTTCATGGCCTTCTCGCGGTTTTTCTGCTGGGTACGTTCTTCCTGCATCTCAACCTTGATATTGGTTGGCAAGTGAACGATACGAACGGCAGTCGCAACCTTATTGACGTTCTGTCCACCAGCACCTGATGCGTGGTAGATATCAACACGAAGGTCTTTTGGATCAATATCGTATTCTACTTCTTCCACTTCAGGCATGACAAGGACTGTCGCTGTCGAAGTATGTACACGGCCTTGGCTTTCTGTCACAGGGACACGTTGCACACGGTGGGCACCAGACTCATACTTGAGTTTAGAATATACAGACTGACCAGAAACCATAGCAACCACTTCCTTGAAACCACCGACACCATTCATAGAAGCTTCCATGACTTCAAAGCGCCAGCCTTGGGCTTCCGCATACTTTTGGTACATAGTTAACAAATCTCCAGCGAAAAGTGCTGCTTCGTCTCCACCAGCTGCTCCACGGATTTCAAGGATGATGTTCTTGTCATCGTTTGGATCCTTTGGAAGGAGCAAGATTTTCAATTTTTCTTCATACCCTTCTTTTTCAGCCTTGGCATCTTTCAATTCTTGCTTGGCCATTTCTTCCAAGTCCGCATCTCCGCCTGATTCTTTAATCATTTCTTCAGCATCGACGATGTTTTGAAGGACTTGTTTGTACTCACGGTAGGCTGTTACTGTGTCACGAGTTGAAGCCTCTTCTTTTGAAAGCTCCATGAAACGTTTGGTGTCTGAAACAACATCAGGGTCACTCAGCAATTCTCCTAATTCTTCATATCGGTCTTCTACAGCTTGTAGTTGATCATAGATGTTCATTTTTCTTTATTCTCCTTATTGATTTCAGGGGCAAAATAATGTTTACGGCAAACCGAGATATAGGTTTCATTGCCACCGATTTGGATTTGTTCGCCATCATAGACTGGCACACCATCTTGAGTTCGTAGAACCATGGTCGCCTTTTTCTTACAATACTGGCAAATAGTCTTAATCTCGTCAATCTTATCTGCTAAGAGTAAGAGATGTTTGGAACCTTCGAAGAGTTCATTGCGAAAGTCATTCTTCAATCCGAATGCCATGACAGGAATGTCTAACTCATCGACAACACGAGCTAGGTCGTAAACATGGTGACGTTTGAGAAACTGGGCCTCATCGACCAAAACACAGTAGGGTTTGACTTCCAAATCTCGGATTAAGCCATAGATATCTGTATCATCTTCAATCGCAAGTGCAGGTCGTTTCATGCCGATTCGACTCGACACATAGCCAACACCGTCACGCGTATCCAGAGCCGAAGTCATAATCACAACTCCCTTTCCTTGCTCCTCATAGTTATAGGCTACCTTAAGAATCTCAATCGTTTTACCTGAGTTCATAGTCCCATAACGATAATACAACTGTGCCATGCTTCTATTTCACGTCCATTTCTAAATTTTTGCTACATTCTAGTATATCATAATTTTCTGAAGCTTTAAATGGCAAAATATGGTAAAATATAAAGAAATAAAGAATCCACGGAGGAAACCATTATGCCATTTGTACGCATCGATTTATTTGAAGGTCGCACGCTCGAGCAAAAGAAAGCTCTTGCTAAGGAAGTAACGGAGGCTGTTGTCCGCAACACTGGAGCCCCTCAATCAGCTGTTCATGTCATCATCAACGACATGCCAGAAGGAACTTACTTCCCACAGGGAGAAATGCGCACCAAATAAGCTAGCTTAAGCAGAAATGCTTAGGCTTTTTCAATCTCCAAGTAGCATCCATTGAAGAAATAGTCTAATTTTGTTACAATTTGAAGAGATGCTTGGATACCTATCCTAAGAAAAGAAATACAAAAGGAAATAGTATGATTACACGTGAATTTGATACCATCGCTGCTATCTCTACTCCACTAGGTGAAGGAGCCATTGGTATTGTCCGCCTGAGCGGAACAGATAGTTTTGCCATTGCGCAAAAGATTTTTAAAGGAAAAGACTTGAGCAAGGTTGCAAGCCATACCCTCAACTACGGTCACATTATTGACCCGCAGACAGGGAAGGTCATGGACGAAGTTATGGTTGGAGCTATGAAGTCTCCAAAGACCTTCACTCGTGAGGATATTATCGAGATTAACACCCACGGCGGGATTGCGGTAACTAATGAAATTCTCCAGCTAGCTATCCGTGAAGGAGCTCGATTGGCTGAACCGGGTGAATTTACCAAGCGTGCCTTTCTAAACGGTCGTGTGGACTTAACACAGGCTGAGGCGGTGATGGACATCATCCATGCTAAGACAGATAAGGCCATGAATATTGCAGTCAAACAATTGGACGGTTCTCTTTCTGACCTCATTAATAATACTCGCCAAGAAATCCTCAATACGCTTGCCCAAGTAGAGGTCAATATCGACTATCCTGAGTATGATGATGTTGAGGAAGCTACTACTGCTGTTGTCCGTGAGAAGACTATGGAGTTTGAGCAATTGTTAACCAATCTCCTTAGAACAGCTCGTCGTGGTAAAATCCTTCGTGAGGGAATTTCAACTGCCATCATCGGACGCCCCAACGTTGGTAAATCGAGCCTCCTCAACAATCTCCTTCGTGAAGACAAGGCCATCGTAACGGACATCGCTGGTACTACCCGTGATGTCATCGAAGAATACGTCAACATCAATGGGGTTCCTCTCAAATTGATTGATACAGCCGGTATCCGGGATACAGATGATATCGTGGAACAAATCGGTGTCGAACGTTCTAGAAAAGCCCTCAAGGAAGCTGACTTGGTACTACTAGTACTAAATGCCAGTGAACCACTGACTGCCCAAGATCGCCAACTCTTAGAAATCAGCCAAGATACCAACCGCATTATTCTACTTAATAAAACTGATCTTCCTGAAGCAATTGAAACTTCAGAACTCCCTGAAGATGTCATCCGTATTTCAGTTCTTAAAAATCAAAACATTGATAAGATTGAGGATAGAATCAACAACCTCTTCTTTGAAAATGCTGGTTTGGTCGAGCAAGATGCTACTTACTTGTCAAATGCCCGTCATATTTCCTTGATTGAAAAAGCAGTTGAAAGCCTACAAGCTGTTAATGAAGGGCTAGAACTGGGGATGCCAGTTGATTTGCTTCAAGTTGACTTGACCCGTACTTGGGAAATTCTCGGAGAAATCACTGGAGATGCCGCACCTGATGAGCTCATCACCCAACTCTTTAGCCAATTCTGTTTAGGAAAATAAGAAAAATCCATGATCGTTCATTCGGTCATGGATTTTATTGTCTTTATTAGTAATCTGGTCTAAGGACACCTGTTACAGTTGCCTTAGTTGCTTCGTAGTCGCCATCTACGACAACTTTGATAATGCGTTTAGCATCTTCTTCTGGTGCTGGAACTAGAGGTAATCGAGTTGGTCCAGCTTCGAATCCCATATAGTTCAAAACTGCCTTAACAGGTGCAGGACTTGGATAAGAGAAGAGAGCATTTACCTTAGGAATGAACTGACGCTGAATAGCTGCGGCTTTCTTCATATCGCTCTCTGCAATGGCAGTAAACATTTCGTGCATTTCATCTCCATTTGTATGAGAGGCAACAGAAATAACCCCATCCGCACCAAGGTTCATGGCATGGAAGGCATCACCATCCTCACCTGTATAAATCAAGAATTCCTCTGGCTTATGCTCAATCAAATAAGCCATATTTGCCAAGCTGGTACATTCTTTAACACCGATGATATTAGGATGGTCAGCCAAGCGAAGCATGGTTTCTGGAGTTAATTCCACTACCACACGCCCTGGAATGTTATAGATGATAATCGGTAGGTCAGAAGCATCTGCAATCGCTTTAAAGTGCTGATACATTCCTTCTTGAGAAGGTTTGTTGTAGTATGGTACGATAGCAAGTCCAGCAGCGAAGCCACCAAAGTCTGCTACTTCTTTGACAAACTCAATCGAGTCACGCGTATCATTGGTACCTACACCCGCAATCAAAGGAACACGTCCATTAACAATCTTTTGTACAGCCGCAAAGAGTTCCAACTCCTCATCGTGGGTCAAGGTCGGACTCTCAGCAGTCGTTCCAGCTAGAAGAATTCCATCTGTATGATGGGCCAATAAATGCTCAATCAAGGCTGGAATGGCATCAAAGTTGATGGAACCATCCTCATGGAAAGGGGTAATAAAGGCCGTGATGATTTTACACTCTTTTAAATCTTGATAAGACATGAGAAACACCTCTCTATTTCAAAGAAGGAGTTCATATGAACTCCTAAACGATATGACTATTTTAATTCAAATTTCAATTCAGCTGTTGGACGAACCAATCCACGTTCATGAAGAGTTTCTGCAATCTGAACTGAGTTCCAAGCAGCACCTTTGAGAAGATTATCTGAAACAACCCACATGTGGATTCCTTTTTCAGCATCCAAGTCTTTACGGATACGACCAACAAAGGTATCACGTGAACCAACAGCATTGATGGCTTGAGGATAGATTTGATTTGCTACATCATCCTCCAGAACTGCACCTGGGAAGGCTGCGATAGCTGCTTTGACTTCTTCGATTGGAGCCACTTCTTTTGTTTCAATGTAAACAGACTCAGAGTGAGCTGACAAGACTGGAATACGCACACATGTTGCAGACACTGCGATGCTATCATCTTCCATGATTTTCTTAGTTTCCTTGGTCATCTTCATCTCTTCGTAAGTGTAATCATTGTCCGTGAAGACATCAATTTGTGGAAGAGCATTGAAGGCGATAGGATAGTGTTTCTTGTCTCCACCTGAAGGCAAGATTTCGGCATGTAAATCACGTGGATTCACACCATCATTCAAAACTTCACGAAGTTCACGCTGTGTCTCAAGAATTGCTCCCATACCAGCACCTGAAACGGCTTGGTAAGTTGAAACAATGATACGGTCCAAGCCCCATTTTTGACGAACAGGCTCAAGAGCCACCATCATTTGGATTGTGGAACAGTTGGGGCAAGCAATGATTCCATTATGAGCATCCAAGGCATGAGCATTTACTTCTGGGACAACCAATGGTACATCTGGATTTTGACGGAAGTAAGATGTGTTATCAACTACTACTGCACCAGCCTTAACTGCGTAGGGAGCATACTTGGCAGATGTCGAACCACCAGCTGAGAAGAGAGCAATATCAACACCTTCAAAAGCTGTCTCAGTTGTTTCCTCAATCGTAATATCTTGGTCTTTAAATTTCAAAGTCTTGCCTGCTGAACGTGCAGAAGCAAGGTAACGAATTTTATCGATTGGAAGTGTTGATTCTTCCAACATTTTTATCATCTGAGCTCCGACAGCACCTGTCGCGCCGACTACAGCAACTGTATATCCCATAAATAACCTCTTTCGGAATTTTCTAAAAATTTCTATAATAGAAGTATTATACTACTTTTTCTAAAAATTGAAAAGTATTTTTGGGTTCTATTTTCTGAAAATTAAAAATCCCCAGTCATTGACCAGGGACTAAGAGGCATCTTCATGTGATGAGCTGGTTCACACAACTCATCAAGGTCCGCTCCTGCGTTATGACCTCCTTATGCTCAATAGTAGTCCAAAGACTACCTATCGACTCATCGCAGGTTTTATTCTACTATGCTTTGCTGACTTTGTCAAGGCTAATGCGGGGTAAATATAAAAAACTCTCAAATATCAAGAGTTTTCCTGTCTATATCATGCTAATTGCCGGGATTGAACCGGCGACCTCATCCTTACCATGGATGCGCTCTGCCAACTGAGCTAAATCAGCTTACCTAAAAAGTATACTATAGTTCTATGTTCTTGTCAAGTGCTCTCTTTTAATTTTATGGAATGAAAAAAGCTAGATTTAGCAAGAATCTAGCTTATAAACTTCTTATTTTGTTAGATCGATTCGCTGTCCCAGTTTACCAATCAAAATCGCTCCCACGATAAGTGATGCAAACTCTCCAATCCCTGTAGAAAACCAAGTGAAGAAGAATGGAGCTTCAGCAACGATATGAAGTTCTGCTGCAATGGTAATCATTGAAATAGAGAATAGGATTGAAAAGAAGAAATGATCTTTTCGAATCAAACCATTGAACAAATAGTCTTTCTTATACTTGCCAAAGAGCCATACACCTAGACTAAGGAAAACTAGGGTAGAACCTCCACCGACAAAGACATCTATTAGGCCAAAACTACCAAATAAATTAGCAATCATACATCCAATTGTCACACCGAAAATGTATTTAGGGTTGTAAAATGCCAAGAAATTCAGCATTTCTGAAATACGGAACTGATACACACCAAAACTAAGAACATTGATTGGTGGCGTAATAGTCAAAACTACATAGATCGCAGCAACGATAGCGATGTCTGCCATGTCACGAACAGTTAATTTTTTCATGTTTTCTCCTTTAGCGGTTTCCCGCGTAAAATATGCTTGGTGAAAGAAGCTAAGCACCAAGGGTTGATTGAATCAACCTTACCAGTATAGCACAATATATGACTTTATGCTATACTAAAATCATGAAAAAACTAATAAGAGCTTTCTTTGATAACGAGATTCTCTCCTACCTATTTTTCGGTGGTGCTACGACTTTGATTTCTATTGTATCACGTTTGGTTATTTACCATATCAGCCACCAGGAAATCCTCGCAACTGCCCTCGCAAATATTATCGGGATTCTCTTTGCCTTTCTCACAAATGATACAATCGTCTTTAAACAAGAGAGAAGGAATTGGCCAACCCGCCTGGCTAAGTTTTTCTTAGCTCGTCTTTCTACTCTTGGTCTTGACGTTCTTTTAACTTATATCTTTGTTACAACTTTCCCTGATATTATTGGCCAGTTTGTCGAATTTAATATAGATAGGGTTAATACGATTGAAACTATTCTAGCACAAATCTTGATCATCATTTTAAACTATATTTTCAGCAAAATCTATATTTTTAAAGGGAACAACTGACCACTTTGAGAGTTCAAGTTGCTTTTTGTCACAATTTAGGATATAATAAATTAGAAAATTAGGAAAGGAATTTATGAAAATGTTAAAGGATCTTAAAGAATTCTTGCTTCGTGGTAATGTCGTTGACCTCGCTGTCGGTGTGATCATTGCCTCTGCATTTGGTGCTATCGTTACTTCATTTGTTAACGATATCATCACTCCACTTCTATTGAACCCAGCTTTGGAAGCTGCGAAAGTACAAAACATCGCTGAGCTTGCATGGAATGGTGTTACATATGGTAAATTCTTGAGTGCTATTATCAACTTTCTCGTTGTAGGTACTGTGCTTTTCTTCGTTATTAAAGCTATGGAAAAAGCGCAAAACCTTCGTAAGAAAGAGGAAGTGGTTGAGGAAGCACCTGCTGCTCCAACTGAACTTGAAGTTCTTCAAGAAATCAAAGCTCTTCTTGAGAAAAAATAAAACAGATAAAGGATCTAGCCTAAAGCTAAATCCTTTTTTCTTTACTCTTTTGGTAACTTCCCAGCCTTTTCGAGCATTTTCTTAATCAAGTAAGGCATCTTCACATTTTCACGACCTTTTTTCTCAATGAGTTTTTTGACAAATTCTGGCATCTGAAGGTCGTCTGTCTCCTCCATAATATCCTTGGTAGTTGCTGAAGGCGCTAACTCATCAAAAGTTTCTTCTTCTGGGAGAAAAGCTTTAAATTCCTTGTTTTCGTTGGCTCGTACAGTAGCAACTAAAGCGTCAATTAAACGGCTATCCGTATTGGGCATAGGTGGACGATGGTAGGTGACATCTAATTCTTGACACAACTCATAACATTCCACATCATTATCGAACAAGACTTCAATGTGCTCACTGATAAAACTAATCGGGACAAAAATATAATGCTCTGGATGTTGCTTTTGTTCTCGTAAATATTCTAAGACATCTGGCTTGATCCAAGGGATTCCAATATCGCTTTCGCTCTGCCAAGTATTGGTATACTGGTCGGCTGTTAGGCCGAGTTGTTCAGCAATGAGCTTACTATTATCAAAAATCTGATCGATATAAGGATCTCCATAGTCCAAGGCAAAAATGGGAACACTGTGTGCTGAAAAGATTACCTTGAAAGGCTCTTCTCCCACATGGTTTCGTAAAATTTTTTCAATCTCATCTGTCCAGAAGTCCAGCAAAGGCTGTTGTTGATACCAGTCCTTAATTACTAAAAATCGGATCTGCTGACTTTCCAAAAACTTTTCATACCCCATCACCGAGTAAAAGGAATAATGAGGTTCCAAAATCAAACAAATACATTCTTCAATACCATCAGACTCCATCTGCTTGATCACATCAGGGATAAAGGGCCGAGAAAACTTATTGGCAAAGTAGATACCGTACTCCTCGCCTAAACGTTCCTTGACTAAATCAACCTCCTCACGTGTAATCCGCTGCAAGGGCGTCCCACCGATAAGGACATAGTTGTCATAGAGAGTCTGAATCTCGTGGTCTTGGGGTCTAACACCACGACGAATATTTGTAAAAAATTCTGCTACTCCTTCAAAACTAATCTCCTCTGGAGATCCAAAGGTCATCATTAATATAGCTTTTTTCATGTTATCATCCTTATGATATTATTTTCACTATCTATTCTATCATGAAAGAAAAAAATAGTAAACGCTTCCGACGTCTACTATTTCTTTTGTTCTTTTGTCTTTCTATCTCGCCTTATGATTAGGATGATAACGACAAGGAGTAAAATAACGATAATCAGGAGAAGAAAGGCAAGGATATAAATCCAATGCGTTGGTAGGCCTTGATCGAAATACCGCGTCCCTACTGCTTCCCCACTTTTATCCTGGGCTGCTTTTACTGGTGCATCCGTTATTTTAGCTAAGAGGATATGCCGTCCGTTGGTAATATTAAGGAAACAGGTGCTTAATAAAACAATCTTGTCCGTTGAGGTCAGCGAAACATCTCGCTTGTACTTGGCTTTACTTAGCAAATATTGATAGTAGGCCTGGTGTTCCTCATCGTTGGAACTCAAAGTTCGGTAAATCTCCGCGTCATAGGCATCTACTTCTAAAATTCCAAATATCTCAAGCCCTCGTTCACGGCCGTTATAATAGATAGAGCCATAACGATGCTTTTCAAAAAAATCTTGATCCGCAAATTTTTGAATCTCCCCAAACATAGCACCAGAAGCCATGGAGTGACCATAAATGATGGTGTTAAAGTCCGTAAAATTTGGGTTAAAACGATAGTCTAGGAATATAGAACCTGACACAGTATAATCGCCAAAGGCATTGCGGTCAAGGTATTTGACATTGTCCTGACTCTGTAAGAGAGGATAGTCTACCTTGGTCCCATCGAGGCTAATCCAACCACAAACATCCTTGTTGAGGTGTTGCAAGGTTTCAAAGCCCGTACTGCTGGCATCCTTTTCAATGGGATTATAATGATCGTAGTCGCTCGCAAGAGCTCTATCAGCTGTAAAAAGACAGAAAAAAGCTAGAAAGAGGGATAGAATGGCCTTTATGGCTTCGCGACTTGTACTTGTTTTCATATTTCCTTCTTTCTCCTTTCTAGCCTTGAAAATAAAAGAGCAAGAGAGGCTGTCCCTTTCTCTTTTATTGGTAGTTTAGTCAGTAATGGTATCTGCCCCTTCTTCCTTTGCTTCTCTTCTACGACGCAAGATCAAGTAGAGGATGATGAGCAAGAAGATCAATAGCAAGAGCAAGATAAACAAGATGATGTACCATATCCACAAAGGAATCGATGAGAGAAACCGTCCGAGCGACGAATCATCAAAGACACTATAAGGGAATGGTTTTGATTTTTTCGTATGGAAGGTGTTCTTTGGAACCGTATCCGTAATCTTGGCAACTACGATATGTCTCCCATTTGTTACGTCTAGGAAACAGGTACTGAGAAGGATGATATGGTCATTTGGCCCCAGTGTAATGTCTCGTTTGTGGATGGCAACCGAGAGTAAGTGATCGATATATTCTTGGCGCCGATCATCCCCATTAATACCTGGATCGTAGATGTTAAAGTCATAGGCGTCCACCTCGAGCATTTCAAAGATTTCAAGACCTTTTTCAACGCCATTATAGTAAATACTGCCGTAGCGATGCTGGTCAAAAAATTCCTTATCAGAAAACTTTGCTACATCTCCAAACATAACCCCATTTTCTACATGGTGTCCGTAGATGATGGTATTAAAGTCTTCGAACTTGGATTCATTTCGAGCCTCAAGGAAAATAGCCCCTGTAGCTGCAAATTCTCCCTTGGAATCCTTGTTCAGGTATTTTTCATTGTCTTTGGCTTGAACTAAGGGATAGTCGATATTGGTGCCATAGACATTGATCCAACCGAGAACCTCTGGATTGACTTGCTGTAGCTTGTGAAAGCCAGAAAAACTAGCAAGCTCATCCTTCTCACTGGTACTAACAGGTCTATAGGCCTCATACTCACTTGATGAAGCCTGAGAATAAACCTGATTGGCATCCCAGAGGGCGTAGAAACCAAAGAGAAAGACTAAGGCTGTCAAGAGGAGCAAGATATGATTCATCAATGCATCTACAGCAAGTACCAGACGCCTAGACAAACTCCTTTTTGGTTTCTCACGCTTGATTTTCATCGGTCAAACCACTTGCTTAAGCTTGTCTGCGTTTTTTAGACAAAACAACAAATCCAGCCAAACCAAGACCAATCATCAAGATGAAAGGAAGGTTATCAATCAAGAGACCAGTAGGGGTAACGTCTGGCAAGCTATTTGTGATAGTGTTATCGTTTGGTTTTTCACCAATAAGGATACTATCTTGAGTGAAATTTGTAGAAACTGTACCAGCTTGATTTTTTGATGCTCCGTTCTCCTTATATGCAGCTGAAGCTGTGTAACCTTGAGATCCAGTTTCAACCAATTTATAACGAGTACCAGCAGGAATTGTGTCAAACACTAAAGATTGATCGTGACGTAGTGTTATAGTCGTTTCTTGACCATAGACAAATGTTTTTGAGGTTTCACCGATTTTACCAGTGATTGATTGTGAAGTTTCTGTAGATGCTTTTGTGAAAGTAAGCTTGAAAGTGAAATCTTTTGATTTATCTGCAGTAGCACCTGATACAACTTTTTTAATTACTAAAGATTTAGCATTTGGGTCAACTTTTGAAACATTTGGTTTATTAGGGTTTGGTTCATTTGGATCTGTAATTTTACCAGCATTTTTACGATAAATGTTAGTGAAAAGATCATATTTGTAAGTAGTTCCACTTTCAGATGGTTTTACTTTACCATTCACACTTGGGGATACTTGTTTAAAATACACAGAAGAAATATATGTTCCTCCTGTAGTTTTGTTCTTAACAATAACGTGCATTTCATAGTTGCGATTATCATATGTCATAAAATCAATAGGTGAACCATTTTTTTGAATAACTTTCCAACCAACATTTTGTTTTTCAGCAACAGTATAGACATATTCACCAGCATGTGTATAGTTCACTTCTCTAAAAATATCGCCGGTATCTTTCTTAATGTTAGTTTGGCCAGTTGCTAAAACGTCTGTTCCAGAATAAGATACATTTTTATCTGTAATTTGACCATTAGAAGAATCAATTGTTTCATAGGGTGCACCATTTGATGATGTACCAGTTTTAGGGGTGAAAGTAAATGTAAAAGTTGCTTCAGGTGTTGTAATTCCTTCAGCAATGTTCAACACCTTATTAATAGAAACTTTTGCACTTGTTTCACCAGTTGCTTTGGCAGTCGCCACATCATTATCATCCGCAAATGTTGGCACTCCTCTAAAGACCGACAAGGCGGTTACAGCTGCAATACTTGCAGTAACTAATTTTTTCAAAAATGTTTTTTTCATGATTATTCCTTTTATTTTTTAATTTCTTTTTTCATAAATTGTCATCAAAAGCCCCGTCGCCTTAGGACTGTTACCACCTTGCCATGGGTATCCTGTATAGGAATGGTTCCAAAAGCACGACTATCTACAGCCGTTGTTCGATTGTCTCCGAGGACAAAGAGTTGTCCTGCTGGGACTTTCATTGGGAAGGTAGCCCCTTCCTTATAGAGCAGCGTTTCTTTGTAGATATCCTGCTCTTGTTGAGGAGAACCGTTGATGATGAGACCATTTTCGTTTATATCGATCGTACTTCCTTCGGTTGCAATGACACGCGCCACTCTTTCCTTGCCCTTATAACTATAGACGAGCAGATCACCAATCGAATAACGTTTATCCAACCTATAGTAGACAACCAAGTCGCCATCTTTTAAGGCTGGCTTCATGCCATCGTCATTGTATCTCAATAGTCCAAAGACAAAAAAGTAAAGGGTGGCCAGTACAAACCCAACCATCAGAAGCTTACTGACTAAGTAGAGGATATCTCCCCATACACTCGGCGGAGACTTATCCCGACTGACTTGTGTTACTGTTTTCTTATGTTTCTTTTTAAGTAGCATTATTTTCTCCTATGTACCACTAGATAGCCGAGTAGGATTGTAAAGAAGATACCTCCTAGAGGAAGGATTATTCCTAACACGAGTGTACTGCTGAGGAAGTCAACTCCGGTTTCAGGTACACTATTCTTATTATTCGTGACTGTCGCGGACTTATCCCCATCCAGTTTGCCTTCTTGATTCTCATAAGATACCTGATATCCACGAGAAGAGTTTGATTCCTCTTCAATAGTGTAGTGACTATTGAGTGGAAGTCCATCAATTTTTATGGTTTGATCTTTGTTTAGATCTATAGACGCTCGACCGTTCGTAAATTGCAAAGGAATTCTTTTATTATTCACCGTTGCATTATAGGTTCCATTCAATGGTCTATCCTGAGCATCCCTGATGTTAATGGTAATCTTGAAGGATTTTAATAGGTTGGCAAATACGCCTGTAACTTTTTTTGTGACTGATAAACTTGGAAGCTTGTGATTCGTAACAGTGCTGGTCTCGTCTTTATTCAGATCGCCCTCTTGATTCTCATACGTAACGTGGTAACCATTCGTTGATGCTGCTTCTTCTTCAACTTTGTAATGAGTTCCCCGAGGAAGATAGCTTAGGATACCTTTCCAACGTTTTCGTTTGTCAACACGAATCTTCGCTTCACCATTCACAACAGTTATCTCTCCGAAAGTTCCATTCAATGGCGTAGAATCAGGAGAGGTTAGTTTTACCTTAATCCAAAACTCCTTGTTCAAGTTATTTTCAGCTTCCAACACTTTCTTAATCGTCAGACTTGGCAATTGTTTATAGATTACCTTGAAGGATGGTTTAGTTTCTGTACCAACATTTTTTATTTCTTTGGTAAAGGCGGGGACGTCCGGTGCAATTAAATCGTATTGATATCCTTTGGCAACTTTTTCAAAGTTCCTCGTTTCATTAAAGATATTTGTTCTAACATTTACATTAGTCTTTCGATAGTCTTGATTATCAGGACCTCCGTTCTTGTTCTTTTGAACCAGTTTCAGTTCAACATTACTCGGTTGATCAGCTGTAATAACAGTTCTCGCACCCGTCACACCTTGCCATTCAACTTCCACTGGTACCGTTAATGGATCTGAAGGCTTAAATGTTGGGTTGTCAGAGTATTCTTTGGTCTTGGTTTGAGAGTTGCCTATTCCATAGGAATAGGTGACACTAGCACCTTTATTGGAGTAGAGTTTATTGACATCAGAACCCTCAGCATCACCAGCCTCTAGTTTTTTATCACCAGCAATGGCATCCAGGGCTTCTTGACTAGATGTAACAGTGAATTTGAGGGCGTACTTCACACCATCATCAAGAATGTAGTTAGGATTAAATTTTGCTGTTACTTCGACCAGACCATTTTCATTCTTCCTTGTTTCCAGCGTAACCTTATCTGATCCCAAGGTTTCCTCTTTATCGTTTTCGATTTTTACAACTCGAATATTTGAACTGTTATTGGGAAGAAGTTCAACATATTTGGACAAAACATCCTTGATCGTCACATGGTGAACACCTAGAGGAAGGATTTTCTTAGTGATTTCCTTAAATTGTTCCCTCAATTCCCTTTCATTGTTAGCGGATAATATTTCGTTTGGAATGGAAGAATTATAACTACCAATGTACTCTTTTAGTTTAGAAATACTATCTGTACTATTAGAGTAGCGGAATTTGATAGAATAAAATCCATCAATCTTGGGAGCAAGATAACCAGAAACTGTTTCAGTAAACGTGTTTAGATTGGTTTGATACCACGATGGAGCTATTTCTGTTACACCATCATTATTGCTCCAATTGTAGATCGTATAACCTCTAGTATCGTAGTACATGTTCGCAAAACCATCTGACAAAAGAATAACAACCTTTTTTGCACTTGATCTGGCTGACTGAAGTAATTCTGTTGCTGACTGAAGTCCTGCTCCAATATTTGTACCTGTACCTATTCCTCCTTCGTAACCAATCGAATCACCACTATTATCAACAGACATTCTAGAAACCATTCTTTTGGCTCCTTGAACATCATTGCTCCAGTTTAATACTGTCTTAGCATCATCATGAGAGGAAATGCCAGAAAAGTACCCCGCCCAAGCTGGCCATTGATAATAACTATTGTAACGTTGGTTATCTATTTTCCCAGCAAATCCAACAATTGATAAACGGTTGTTAGAGTTTGAAAGGATTGTATCTATCAAACCACGACGACCGTTTTCGCCTTGGAGTGTATTTTTCAGAGCTTGAAGCCGACTAATCAAAGCCCCATTAGAGGAGTTGACATCCTGATTCTGCATACTTCCTGAGAGGTCTGCTACTAAAACAACATCCAAGGGATCCGTTTGGGTTTCTGTTCCCAGTTTGGACGTGATATCCAATGACAACTCATATTTGTCATCCTGTCCTGATATCGGAGTAATTGTTTTATGAATGGTTGTCTGAGGTTCTGTAGTAGAATCTGCATTTAACAGACTTATCGGAGCACACAAAAAGAGAATAGCTAACATTGTAACTAAACGGCGCGCAATAATTTGAACTTTCTTAAAATCGAAGCGAATGTTCATTTTATTCTCCTTAACTAGAATGTACTAATATTGTTACTATATCAATCTAGGACATTTACAAGATAATTGTACAATAAAGTTCACGCAGTGTCAATTAATATGATTAATTTTATATTATGTTAATTAATAAAAGAGTATGATTCTTCTTTGTCTTTCAAACTATTCTATGGTAAAATGAAAAAAGAATAAAAAAATCTCATAAAATATCAATGCATATATTTTATTCTAGAATATCCAAAATTTCATTTGAAAGTCTATTGAATTTGAATTATTATATTTTTTCAAAATTCATGAAATTTCATAATCGTTTTTTCCTGAATAGTATGCTTTATTTTATGAGAAATAAAGGAGTTTTTATGAATTACCCGAACCTTTTAGAACGGTTTTTGACCTACGTTAAGGTCAATACGCGATCTGACGAACACTCTACTACTACTCCAAGTACGCAAAGTCAGGTAGATTTTGCGACCAACGTTCTTATTCCTGAAATGAAACGTGTTGGTTTGCAAAATGTCTACTACTTACCCAATGGTTTTGCTATCGGAACACTGCCTGCCAATGATCCAAGTTTGACCAGTAAGATCGGTTTCATCTCCCACATGGATACTGCTGATTTTAATGCTGAAGGCGTGAAGCCTCAAGTTATCGAAAACTATGATGGTGGAGTCATCGACTTAGGTACTTCTGGTTTTAAACTAGATCCTGCTGACTTCAAGAGTCTTGAAAAATATCATGGCCAAACGCTTATCACAACTGACGGCACAACCTTGCTGGGCGCTGATGACAAATCAGGTATTGCTGAAATTATGACTGCTATCGAATACTTGACTGCTCATCCTGAAATCAAACACTGTGAAATTCGTGTTGGTTTTGGACCTGACGAAGAAATCGGTGTCGGTGCTAATAAGTTTGATGCAGATGACTTTGATGTAGACTTTGCCTACACGGTTGATGGTGGACCACTAGGGGAACTGCAGTACGAGACTTTCTCAGCAGCAGCTGCTGAACTCCATTTCCAAGGGCGCAATGTCCATCCTGGTACTGCCAAAGGACAGATGGTCAATGCCCTTCAGCTGGCGATTGATTTTCATAATCAACTTCCTGAGAATGACCGACCAGAGCTGACAGATGGTTACCAAGGTTTCTATCATCTTATGGATGTATCAGGTAGTGTCGAGGAGGCGCGTGCAAGCTATATCATTCGAGACTTTGAAAAAGATGCCTTTGAAGCTCGTAAGGAAGCCATGCAGGACATTGCTGATAAGATGAATCAAGAACTTGGGGATGACCGCATTACACTCACTCTCACAGACCAGTACTACAATATGAAAGAAGTCATCAAGAAAGATATGACGCCCGTTACCATTGCCAAAGCCGTAATGGAAGATCTGGGAATCACGCCAATCATCGAACCGATTCGTGGTGGAACAGATGGTTCTAAGATTTCCTTTATGGGAATCCCAACTCCGAATATCTTTGCTGGTGGTGAAAACATGCACGGCCGTTTTGAATACGTCAGCCTTCAAACTATGGAGCGCGCAGTAGATACCGTCATTGGCATTGTATCTTATAAAGACTAAAAAAACGAGGTAGCTCAGCTACTTCGTCTTTCTTTTTATTCGTTTGGTTAAGCACTTGGCTCAGACTCACTTTGTGCTTGTTTTTCATTTGATTGAGAAGCAGTTGTTTCACTGCCTTTCTCAGACTTAGATTGGCTGTCAGTTTCACTTGCTTTTGAACGGAGTTCCTGGTTCAAGCTAATGATTTCTTTAGCTAGAGTGAGGAGACCTTCTTTATCACTACTTTTAGCTGCGAGTTGTTCAAATAGGGCATCAACACGTTCAAAGTCAGCATCAGATCCTTTGTTATCCTCTAAGTACTTGTGAAGAGAGAGCAAGACATTATAGAGTTTTTGGTAGATGATCACCGTTTGTGGATCTTGCTCCGCCTGTTTCTCTTCCCTCTGGATAGTTGCTGCGATGCGGTTCAAGAGTTCCTCAAGCTGTGTTTTGGCTTCATCAAAGTCTGCATTTTCTTTTTCTGCGGCTGCTTTGATATTGGCTGCTTCTTCAGCTAAGGATTGTTTGACACCGTCTTCTTTGACACGCGCTAGAAGTTGAACGACTTTTGATAGGAGAGCATCCACTTCTTCCTTCTTGACCTTGCTAACCCGCTCTTCTGGCATAAAATCACCGTAGAGTTCTTTTAGGAATTCATAGATGGCTGTCTTAGCAGTTTGACTGTCCACTTTTTCCGTATCCAGAATGGTTTTGCCTGCTTTTGTAGAAACTGGTTCGTCTTTGAGAGCTTCTTCCACCTCTAGTTTAGTTTGGTAGATGGTTGGGAATAACTTGTTTAAGTCGGTTGCTTTGAGGAAAGATTGCGACTGGTAAAGTTCCCAAGTCAGCTTGGCAACACGGTTTCGAAGTTCTTCTCTCAAACGACCATCAGATACATGTTCATAGAAATACTTGATGTACTCTACTGTTGTAACCCCTGTACGATCACGGAAATCTTGCAAGGCTTGCAGTTTCGCTTCAATCGCATCCAACTCTGTCTCATCTTGTGCTAACTTCGCATCCTGCAAATGTACCAAAAGATCTTTCTTAGGCAAGCCATAAGTATCTGTATCCAAGGTATTGATCTTATCTACAAGGGCATGGTATTTCTTGTCCAAAGGTGATGTTTCAACCGGTGCTACACTTTGATCAACATGGATATATTGCTTATCAAAGAGATCCAAGGCTGCTAAGTATCCAGCAGTTGAGTTAGTCGCCAGTTTTTTCATGTTTTCGGTAAATTGACCCAAAGCAAGTTCAACACGTCTCTGCATGATAGGCTGGTCTTTGTAGAGACTTCTGCTATCTGCTAACAGTTGATCAACTTTAGAAAGAACAGTTTGTTCATCAAATGCACCAGGCTGGTAGCTTGATTGTAAAGTAGGAATCTTGTTCTTTAAGGCTACTTCATAGCCCTTTGTCTGAACCTTAATGTAGTGATTGTGATCACCGTGAGGAATCACAAAGCTACCATTCTCAACTTGCAAACTATAAGGAGATACATTGTCACGTAAAGCAGTTGTAAAAAGTTCATTTAAGAAATCAAGTTCAGGGTCACCTGTCTGCAGCGGAATACGAACACGTTCCTTACGAACAGCATATGGGTGAATATGAGTAGGATCATAGGCTTGATCCGGATTTCCAAAGACAAAGAATCCATTTGAAATACGAATCGCTTCAAGCGGTACTCCGTAGGTCTGTGAGATATACTTGATTTTTTCTTCATCGCTAGCATCTCTTGAGAAACTTTCCACAGTCTTTGCAAGTGGTTGAACGTGCTCAGACTGATGATTTTCTTTCAAGTGATCTTGGGCAGCTTTGATTTGTGCTGCAGTCAAGTCCTTCTTAAAGAAATAATGAGCGTGATCTCCATGAGAAACTACAAACCCTTGCTCATCCTCACTGATGACACGGTCAGCTGCAAAACCATGATCATGGTCTTCACCGTGATGGTGGTCATGCTCCTCTCCATCATAGTCATGATCTTCATGGTTGGTATCCTGACTTCCATGGTCACCGTCTTGGTCATGAGGATGATCTGGTTGAGCTGGATGCTCTGCTGGTTTGCTTGGATTTTCCAAAGGTGTTGGCTTCCCACTGTCGCTATTTAAAGGAATCATACGCGCAATCTTTTCTTCCAAGGCAGAAAGTTTTGTATATGGGATGAAATGATAGTGATTTCCGTGTGGAATCGCTACGCCACTTGGTGTTCTGCTCGAAATCTTAGCAGGGTCAAAAATCAAGCCATCTGATTCAGCATAACGTTGACTACTTGGAAGAGCATAGAGTTGCTGCAATAGACTTTGAAGACTCTCAGCTTGATTACTTGGTGTTTCAGCCTGTTGACTTGGGTTGATAGTTTGACCAGTCGCGTTTGGACTAGGACGATAGTTAGTCACACTTGCTTGTTTTCTAGTTCCAGAGAGGTAGGCTTGGGCAGCTGCCAATTCGCTAGCAGACAAGGAGCTCTTTGGAATATAGTGGTAATGTCCACCATGAGGGACAATATAAGCATCACCAGTATCCTCTATAATATCAGACGGATTAAAGATGTAGCCATCATCGGTAGTATAGCGACCTTGAGATTGCGCAAGTGTCACTGCACTATTAGAAGTTGGTGCGTCGTGAGTATGGCCTTGTTTTTGGCGCTCAATTTCGTCCTTCGTACGAATATTATCAGCATGAGCCACATCTTTAAGGTAGACATAATACTTGCCATCCACCTTAATAATGTAGCCACCTTTGATTTCATTGACAATATCAGCATCTTTCAGTTGATAATTGGCATCTTTCATCAACAGTTCTTCGCTGAAAATCGCGTCAAAAGGAACTTTACCATTGTAATAATGGAAATGATCACCATGTGAAGTCACATAACCTTGATCGGTAATCTTCACAACAATTTGTTCAGCCTGAATGTCTTCTTTTTTGCTAACTTGATCTGGTGTCTGATTCTCTGTTTTTTGAGAGTCTTGCTTCCCATCAACGTAAGACACACGGTTATTATCTTTGTTTCCTTCTACCTGGTGTTGGTTCAATGCATAGATGCAAAGGCTTAGGGAAAGGACAAGAGCCGATCCTGCTGCAAGGTATTTCTTCTTCATTTTCATCATCTCCTCATTTTAATTCTTCTGCAAGAACATTCATGTTTTCTTCTAGATTTTCTAAGTAAGTTTTGTCATTTTCAGGATCTGCTTCTAAAGGATTGAGTGTCTTTAGGCTAACTCCTGTTGATTTGACCAAGGTCTCAGCGACTTTAGAAGAAGCATTGCTCTCAGTAAAGATGGTTTTAACCTTATAGGTCTTAACGAATTCCTGAATTTCTGTTAGTTGTCTCGGACTTGGTTCTTGTTCAGGGGAAATCCCTGCTATACCAAGTTGTTTCAAACCAAAGCGTTTAGCGAGATAAGAAAAGGCTGTGTGTTGTGTAACAAAGGTCTTTTGACTCGCTTTTTCAAAAATAGGCTGGTACTTCTTAGTCAATTCTTGGGCTTTAGCGATAAAGTTTTTAGCATTCTTTTGATACGTTTCCTTATTAGAACTATCAATCTCCGAAAGTTTGTCAGCGATAATCTGAGCTTCTTCACCTGCTTTTTCTGGATCTAACCAAGTGTGAGGGTCGTAGAGTGTTTTTTCATCGATGCCGTCACCAGCTTCTACATCTTCTAAGCCCGGTACACGCTCCAAGGTCATTCCTTCAGAAGCTTCTAAAACTTTAACTTTTGAGTTTTTCAAGTTAGGATCTAGGCTTCCAGCCCAAGATTCGAGCGTATGAGAATGGTAGACAAAGACATCTGCATCATAGATAGCAGCAATGTCATTTGCTGACGGTTCAAAGGAGTGAATCCCACTACTTGACTGAATCATCCGTACGTCATTCAAGTCACCTGATACCTCTTTGACCATGGCATAGATTGGGTAAAAACTTGTTACAATCTTCATCCCTTTTGCTTCTTGTTTTTCTTTTTGGCTACATGCTCCTAAGACAAGAACCAAGAGACCTACCACTAATAATAGAAATGTTCTTTTTTTCATCGTTACTCCTTAACTAGTATTTAACCATTTAATTAACTAGTAAATAGTTTATCTTTATTTACACTATATGTCAAGATATTTTACATATTTTCATGAAAAAAATGAGAACTAGAACTTACATTCTGTTCTCATTTTCGATTTTAACTTTTCTAGTTCTCCTATCCTGTTTTTAGGAGTTAGAAAATGTTGTTACAACTACTTACTCTCCCTTAACAAAGCCAATAATTTTTCAGCTTCTGCCATAATAGTATTGTTGTCCTGGGAGCCAAATAGCAGGTTATTTTTTAAGCCAGTGAGAGTTTCTTTGGCATTGGACTTGATAATGGGGTCTTGGATCTTTGCAAGTAAATCTTCAGCCTCTCTCAACTTCGCTTCAACCTTTTCAGTCTCAACCTGAGTTTCTTCTGGCTCCTCTGGTGATTCTTCTTCTGGCTCCTCAGTTGGTTTTGGAGACTCTGGTTTCTCACTCTGAGGTTTCTCTTCGCGCGGTTTTTCTTCCTCAGGTTTTTCTGTCCGAGGTTTCTCTACTGATGGTTTTTCCGTATGATTGTTATCAGCTTGACCATTTTGGTTTCTTTGAACATGGTCACTTGCATTTCCCCAACCACTATCTGAATGCGGACGTTCGTTTGGATGTTCGACATAGTACTTCACAGTCGCAAAGAGATCCTCTAAAGTATAGCCCTTAGGAGCCTCATAAAGACCTTCGTCAAACCACTCAAATTTGATGTTATGGTAATGGTCATAATGAGGTATAATCAAGCTTCCGTTTTTGACTTCCACAGTATGTTGGAGATTGTAAGGCATACGATCAAGCGGTACCTTCTTAGCTGCTTTCACGCGCTTGTAGATAGCTTCTGCTCCCTTAGCCTCAGTATTTCCTGAATTCTGATGGTCTGTCGAAGGAGGCGTTAAACCTTTCTCTTTAGCATAAGCCTGGGCTGCCGCTCTTTCAGCTTCAGACAAACTATCTTTCTTAATCCAATGACTATGGGTCATATGTGGAGTTACATAGGCATCCCCCTCATCACTTGTGATATCACGTGGATCAAAGATATAACCGTCTTCTGTTGTATACTTACCTGCCAACTTGGCTACTTGAATCTCATCATCTGTGTAAGCTATTTGCGCATTCGGTTTTCCTAAACGTTCTGGATGACGAATCGGTGCTAGGAAGGCGAGGATATCATCCACCAACTTGATTTTATCACTTGAGGCATCATTGAGACGTTCCAACAGTTTATCCAAAGCGTCAAAATCAGCTTGGCGCCCTTTATTATCAAGTAAGTCTTGATGAACTCTTGCTAGTAAATCATAAGCCTTATTGTAAAATCCTCGATCACCAGATGGGAGGTTGGTTTTCTTAGCTCCGAGCTTATGAGCTAAACTTTCTTGCTTGGCTAGCTTACTATCAATGGCTGCAGTAGTTTCAGCTGATAATTCCTTGGCAGGAATATAACGAGATGTTCCATTTTCCTCAAATACATAACCATCATCTACTTTTCGAATTGCCTGTTTGACCAATTTTTCGTCAATTGGATTGCTTGGAGATGGTTGAGGATTTGGTGCAGGTTGCGGGCTTGGACTAGGTTCCGGAGTCGGTTGTGGACTTGGTTGTTCTGGTCTTGAATCCGGCACCCTATGGTTCGAACTGTACTGTAGAGGAATAATACGAGCGATTCGTTCTTCCAATTCAGACATTTGTGAATAAGGAATGAAATGGTAATGGTTCCCATGAGGCACAGCAACTCCTCTAGCTGTTCGACTTGTAATCTGTGCTGGGTCGAAGACAAGGCCATCAGATTCTACGTGTCGTTGGCTGAGTGGCAAGGCATAAAGTTGTTTCAGAAGGCCATCAATACCCTCATCATTTTGACTTGCTTGGCTATCGTCGCTACCGTTGTTAGATGTGTTCGTATTCGTATAGCCACTGCCTTGGTTATTATAGGATGGGGTCCATCTATCTACATCGCTGCTAGCACTGTTGTTATTGGTACGGCGATAAGTAGGCGTGTTTGATTGGCCACTTCTACCAGATAGAAAGGCTTCTGCTGCAGCCAATTCGCTGGCTGATAACTCACTCTTAGGAATGTAATGGTAATGGTTGCCATGAGGAACGATATAAGCATCACCAGTATCTTCAATGATATCGGATGCATTAAAGATGTAACCATCATCTGTGGTGTAGCGTCCCTGTGAACGTGCCAAGGCTACCGCACCATCGTTTGCTGAAGTCCCTCTTTCACGATGCTGACTATGTTCTTGTTTTTGCCGATTGATTTCTTCTTTCGTACGGACATTATCCGCATGGGATGCGTCCTTAAGGTAAACATAGTATTTTCCATCTACCTTGATCACATAACCGCCCTTGATTTCACTGACAATATCCTCGTCCTTGAGCTGGTAGTTTGGATCATTCATCAGCAACTCTTCACTGATGATAGCGTCATAAGGGACCTTGCCATTATAGTAATGATAGTGGTCGCCGTGCGAAGTAACATATCCTTGGTCTGTTATCTTGATGACGATTTGCTCCGCATTGATGCCTTCTTTCTTGCTAACCTCATCAGGAGTCAGATTCTCCGTTTTTTGCGCCGCTTGTTTTCCATCTATATAGGAAACACGATTATTTTCTTTGACTGTTCTAGCTTGATACAGTCCCAACTCGTAAGAGCAAACACTTAAAATTAAAGCTGCCGCAGAACCAGCAAGGTATTTTTTATTAATTTTCATTGAAACTCACTTTCTTTTTGATATTTTTAGTTACAATTCATTTCTAAATTGCAGAAACTCCTCTCTATTACTTAACTGGTTAATAGTTTACTCCTAAATTTGCAACTTGTCAAGAATTTTATGAACTGGTTAAGTATTTTTTTGTTCTGACCACAACTTTCTCAAGATTGGGCTTTATATAAGAAAAATTAGCTTGAAAATTCTTTAAAAAAATCCCTGCAACTCGGTTGCAAGGACTTTTCGATTAATCAAAATTAACGTATTCTTTTTGAAGTTCAAGAACTTCTTCCATTGTTGAGCATTCTGTAAGGGCACGGTTTGCGTACTCTTCCATCTTAGCTGTATCGAGTTTCTTCATCAAGCTACGCGTACGAAGTACTGATGTTGCTGACATAGAGAACTCATCCAAGCCCATTCCGACAAGAAGTGGAACAGCCTGTTGGTCACCAGCCATCTCACCACACATACCAGCCCATTTACCTTCAGCATGAGCTGCTTTGATAACGTTGTTAATCAAACGGAGGATTGATGGGTTGTATGGTTGGTAAAGGTATGAAACTTGTTCGTTCATGCGGTCTGCTGCCATTGTGTATTGGATCAAGTCGTTTGTACCAATTGAGAAGAAGTCAACTTCTTTAGCAAATTGGTCTGCAAGCATTGCTGCTGCTGGGATTTCGATCATGATACCAACTTGGATATTATCCGCAACTGCAACACCTTCGGCAAGAAGATTTGCTTTTTCTTCGTCAAAGACTGCTTTCGCTGCACGGAATTCTTTCAAGAGCGCAACCATTGGGAACATGATACGCAATTGACCGTGAACAGACGCACGAAGAAGGGCACGGATTTGTGTGCGGAACATAGCATCTCCAGTCTCAGAGATAGAGATACGAAGGGCACGGAATCCAAGGAATGGGTTCATTTCATGAGGCATATCGAAGTAAGGAAGTTCCTTATCTCCACCGATATCCATTGTACGAACGACAACAGGTTTACCGTTCATTCCTTCAAGTACAGCCTTGTAAGCTTCGTACTGCTCATCTTCTGTTGGGAAGTCTTGAGAATCCATATACAAGAACTCTGTACGGTATAGACCAACAGCTTCTGCACCGTTGTCATTGACACCTTCAACGTCTTTTGGAGTACCGATGTTGGCAGCCAATTCAAAGTGTTTACCATCAGCAGTTACTGTTTTAGCATCTTTCAAAAGAGCCCATTCAGCTTTTTGTTTCGCATAAGCTTCACCAGCAGCCTTGAATTCTGCTGCTTGCTCATCAGTTGGGTTGATAATAACCTCACCAGTGATACCGTTAACAGCAAGAATGTCACCCTCTTTAACGATTTCAGTGATGTTGTTTGTACCTAATACTGCTGCAATTTCAAGTGTACGCGCCATGATAGCTGAGTGGCTTGTACGTCCACCAATGTTGGTTACAAAAGCTTTTACAAAGTTTTTATCCAATTGAGCTGTATCTGAAGGAGTCAAGTCATGCGCAATCACAATCACTTCTTCATTGATAGAAGCTGGGTTTGGCAATTTTTTACCAAGGAGATTTGCCAATACACGTTTTGTAACGTCGCGGATATCCGCTGCGCGTTCTTGCATGTATGGGTTGTCTTCCATGCCTTCAAAGATAGTGATAAACATGTCTGTTACTTCTTTCAGACCTGCTTCTGCATTCACTTTCTTCGCACGGATTGTTTCCTTGATTTGGCTGATCATTTCTGGGTCAGCAAGAACCATTAAGTGAGCGTCAAAAACTTGAGCTGCTTCTTCACCGAGCGTACCTACTGCTTTCTCGCGAATAACAGAAAGCTCGTCTTGTGATGCCTGTAGAGCGGCATCAAGGCGAGCTTCTTCTGCGTTTGTATCTTCGACTGTAACAGTCTCAAATGACAAATCCGGTTGAACGAGTAGATATGCTTTTGCAACTGCAACACCGTCAGATGCTGCGATTCCTTTAAGCATTTCTGTCATTTTCCTTATGCCAATCCTTCTTTTTCCATAGTTTCAGTGATTGCAGCGATTGCATCGTCAGCATCTGCACCTTCAGCTGAAATTGTAACGTCAGCACCTTGGCCAACACCAAGACTCATAACACCCATGATTGATTTAAGGTTTACTGATTTACCTTTGTACTCAAGAGTGATATCTGAAGCAAATTTGCTAGCTGTTTGAACCAACAATGTTGCTGGACGTGCATGAATACCTGTTTCTGCCACTACGTGGAAATCTTTAGAAGCCATAGTTTGACTCTCCTTTAATTGTTTCTTATTTGGATTATATGTGATAACCCTTACAAGACTGTATTATATCACCTTCTAGATAATTTTTCAAGTATTTTATGGACTTTTACTGAAAATGAAATTGCTTCTTTTTCTATCATACAGGTACTATGGGAAATTTAGGCACTAATTATTAAAAGAATATTACCTTCAAAATTCCAATTTTCAAAGCTATTTTCCCTTAATACCAATCAGAGGACAATCCTAGTAAATAATGAAATAATACTATTTAACTATAATTAATATAACTCAGTAAATCTATTATTTGAAAAGACTTCATCAAATACTAAATACTGAAATTCTAAAACCTACTCTTACCATCAACAGTAGAGAATTTATCCAATTTGCTACTTAAAGTAAAATAAGTTTGTAGCCCCTAACAGTAAAAAGGTAGATATATCTAAGTGGTATAAGTAGAACTAAAACTTTGATTGATTCCATTCAAATAAAGTATCCAACCAATCAAAAACGACATTATGGGCGAGTCTTAGATTATTGACTTGGCAATGAGCGTCCGCACCACTTTCCGCCTCAAATACTTGAAGTTTAGTTTGTTGATTTTTAGATTTAAGTGCTTCATAAATTACCTTAGTTTGATGCTGCAGTTCAGCACCCTCACCCTTTCCCATAATAAACAGGCATGGGCATTGAATTTTTTGATAATCCACAATCTTTGCATGGTTAAATACATCATCAATAGCACTCTTAAAATCAGAAGTACCAAACTGCCATGCATACTTTTTAAGATTTAAATTTGCTGATTCATTCAAATTTCCAGCTAATTTTAAAATGGCATTTATTAACCAACTAGGTGCTTTCAAACTTGATCCAAATTCTTTTCTGAAAAGTTCTGCAACGTCGTAAATAGGGGTACTAGCAATCCAAGCATGAATTCTTGGATCCTTTTCGACAGCTTGTGCGGTAAAATATCCCCCTCCGCTGACACCATAAATAGCTAAATAATTTAGTTTAGGATTTCTATTTTCCAACCAGTCTATGCATAATGAAATTGGAATAGAAGCATCCACATCAAAGACCAGCCCTCTACTAGGATTGCTCCCTTGACCAGGAAGGTCAACCATTAAAACATTATAATTTCGTATCCAGCCAGGATATCCTGCAAAGTAAAATAAATCTTCGCGATAAGTATCACCTCCACCAATCATGATTAGCGTTGGACAATTATCGCCGCTATGAAGATAATACCCAGGCAAGTAAGAACCCTGATAGGGAATAGTTAGTTTTTCAATCGGTACACCTAGTGAATGAATTGCACTAGAAAACACCTTCTCCATTTGACGAACGGTCGGTAAATACTCGTCAGAAAATGGATCGGTAAACTGAATTGCCGAGCGAAGTGAGTAGGTCTGTGCAAGATAATACTGCGCCTTTGTTTGTTCACTCAATCCTGAATTACTTGCTTCTTGTTCAAGGTAGTTTACATGCGATAAAAATACATTTTTCCAGTCATCAGGCTTTGGTGAGTTCCCCAATCTTTGAGCAAGATAATAAAGCTCTCCATGAGAGAAACCAAAAATTTCACCGATTCCTAACAACCAATTAAAGAAAAAATCCGTATCACCATTCTTAAAAAATATTTGAGTTGATTGCCGTTTTAAAATAACATCATTTTCTTTCACCACGCGCCTCCTAATTCTGTGTTCTTTCATTTATTTAATCTAATTATAATCTGATAACATTCTCTATCAAACAAAAGCATCCAGATATCCATTTTTTAATCTTATAATCACATGTAGTATATCACATAAAATGAACTTTCTCAAACATTGTATTTATATACTCCTTATAAAAGGATACGAAACTCATAAGTATCCTATATAAAATTAACCAATGATCCATTTTTATGAATACAGCATAATCTGTCATTTCCACTTTTGTTATATTTTAGATATTCTAATACAAAATATTGGGACATCTTGTGTGGAAAATTTCTTTTTTTCGTAAATATCACAGTTTCTGTTTTATTAAAGCATTGTCTCAGCTAGACTTATTCCTGTTCTTACGATTTTTGCTATTTTCTTCGTTTTCCTTTCTGATAACTTGCTGAAAATCTTCTATTTATCTTACCAATATACAGTATGTAGTTTTTTTATTTTGAGAAACTTTGACAGTTCAACGGAAATCAAAATTTATGTTTCCAAAAACACTATATCTTGTGCTTTGTTTTTGAAACTGTAACTTTTTAGCACAAGATTTAGTTTAAAAAGTTTGACAAAGTTTTTTTTTCTGATATACTAAGAAAGTAATCTATTTTGAAAGAGGAGTTACGAAAATGGTAACCGTTTATTCTAAAAACAACTGTGTCCAATGTAAGATGACCAAGCGTTTCTTGGACAGCAACAATGTCGCTTATCGTGAGATCAATCTCGACGAGCAACCAGAGTACATCGATCAAGTTAAAGAGCTCGGTTTCAGCGCGGCTCCTGTTATCCAAACACCAACTGAAGTCTTTTCAGGCTTCCAACCAGGAAAACTGAAACAATTAGCATAATCTTAGTACATCATCCAGAAGAGATTGCTTCTAGGGCTAACTTAGAGGCCTTTCTTTTGTAATTAGATAAAGGAAATTTTATGGGATTAAAACATCTTGAGGACGTGACCTACTTCCGTCTCAATAACGAAATCAACCGTCCTGTTAATGGACAAATCATGCTTCATAAAGATAAAGAAGCCTTGGATGCTTTCTTTAAAGAGAATGTGGTTCCAAATACAATGGTTTTTGATTCAATTACTGATAAAATCAACTACCTCATTGAACACAACTACATCGAAACTGCATTTCTCAAGAAATACCGTCCAGAGTTTTTGGAAGAATTGCATCAATTTATTAAAGACCAAAACTTCCAATTCAAATCATTCATGGCTGCCTATAAGTTTTACAACCAGTATGCCTTGAAGACTAATGACGGTGAATATTACCTTGAAAGTATGGAAGACCGCGTCTTCTTTAATGCACTTTATTTTGCTGACGGGGACGAAGCAATTGCGACTGATATTGCCAATGAAATCATCCACCAACGCTACCAACCTGCTACTCCTTCCTTTTTGAACGCAGGTCGTGCTCGTCGTGGGGAGTTGGTATCTTGTTTCTTGATTCAAGTAACTGATGACATGAACTCTATCGGACGTTCTATCAACTCAGCTCTTCAACTTTCACGTATCGGTGGTGGTGTAGGTATTACTCTAAGCAACCTTCGTGAAGCTGGCGCACCTATCAAAGGTTATGAAGGAGCAGCTTCTGGTGTCGTTCCAGTTATGAAACTCTTCGAAGACAGTTTCTCCTACTCTAACCAATTGGGTCAGCGTCAAGGTGCTGGGGTTGTCTACCTCAATGTCTTTCACCCAGATATCATCGCCTTCCTTTCAACTAAGAAAGAAAATGCCGATGAAAAGGTTCGTGTTAAGACCCTCTCACTTGGAGTTGTGGTGCCCGATAAATTCTACGAATTAGCTCGTAAAAATGAAGAAATGTATCTCTTTAGCCCTTACTCTGTAGAGCTTGAGTACGGTGTGCCATTCAACTACATCGACATCACTGAAAAATATGATGAATTAGTCGCAAATCCAAACATCCGCAAGACAAAAATCAAAGCTCGTGATTTGGAAACTGAAATTTCTAAATTGCAACAAGAATCTGGTTACCCTTATGTCGTCAACATTGATACAGCCAACCGTGCGAATCCAGTAGATGGTAAGATTATCATGAGTAACTTGTGTTCTGAGATTCTTCAAGTTCAAGAACCAAGCTTGATCAACGATGCTCAAGAATTCCTTCAAATGGGAACAGACGTTTCATGTAACCTTGGTTCAACCAACGTGGTCAACATGATGACTTCACCTGACTTTGGTCGTTCTATCCGTGCGATGGTTCGTGCTTTGACTTTCGTTACAGATAGTTCACACATCGTAGCTGTCCCTACTATCGACCACGGAAACAGTTTAGCTCACACCTTTGGTCTTGGTGCCATGGGGCTTCATAGCTACCTTGCCCAACAACTGATTGAGTACGGATCACATGAGTCAATTGAATTTACAAGCATCTACTTTATGCTTATGAACTACTGGACCTTGGTAGAATCTAATAACATAGCGCGTGAACGTGGTATCACCTTCCACAACTTTGAAAAATCAGACTATGCTAACGGAAGCTACTTCGACAAGTACGTGACAGGCGAATTTGTTCCAAAATCAGACCGTGTTAAAGAACTCTTCAAAGATGTCTTTATTCCAAGTGCTGCTGATTGGGCTGAACTTCGCGAAAAGGTTCAAGCAGATGGTCTTTATCACCAAAACCGCCTTGCTGTAGCTCCAAATGGTTCTATCAGTTACATCAACGATGTTTCTGCATCTATCCACCCGATTACGCAACGCATTGAAGAACGCCAAGAGAAGAAAATCGGTAAAATCTACTATCCAGCTGCAGGTTTGTCTACAGATACCATTCCTTACTACACTTCTGCTTATGACATGGATATGCGTAAGGTGATTGATGTTTACGCTGCCGCAACTGAACACGTGGATCAAGGACTTTCACTCACTCTCTTCATGCGTAGCGACATTCCAAAAGGTCTTTACGAATGGAAGAAAGAAAACAAACAAACGACACGTGACCTATCTATCCTTCGTAACTATGCCTTTAACAAGGGTATCAAGTCTATCTACTACGTCCGTACCTTTACAGACGATGGTGGAGAAGTCGGTGCTAACCAATGTGAAAGCTGTGTGATTTAATTTTTATCTGAGGCAGCCACGTTTTCTCAGACTACTGATTAAGTTAACCGCCAGACAAAACTTGATAAGTATCTTAAATACTATGAAAAACTAAAAAGTCGGGTTTCCGACTTTTTGTGCGATACTCTTCTCAGACTATGATAAAATAGAGATGATTCGGCAATCGCATTATTACATACAGAAAGAGATTTCAAATGGAAACTTACTACAAAGCCATTAACTGGAATGCCATCGAAGATGTCATCGACAAATCAACTTGGGAAAAGCTGACAGAGCAATTCTGGCTCGATACGCGTATCCCCTTGTCAAATGACCTAGACGACTGGAGAAAACTATCAAACAAAGAAAAAGACTTGGTAGGAAAAGTCTTTGGTGGTTTGACCCTTTTGGATACCATGCAATCTGAAACAGGAGTTCAGGCGCTTCGCTCAGACATCCGTACACCGCATGAGGAAGCTGTTTTCAACAACATCCAGTTTATGGAATCTGTTCACGCAAAATCTTACTCTTCTATCTTTTCAACCTTGAATACCAAGGCTGAAATTGAAGAAATCTTTGAATGGACCAACACTAATCCCTACCTACAAAGAAAAGCAGAAATTATCAATGAAATCTACCTCAATGGTACGCCTCTTGAAAAGAAGGTTGCCAGCGTTTTCCTTGAAACCTTCCTCTTCTACTCTGGTTTCTTTACACCCCTCTACTATCTCGGTAACAACAAACTGGCCAATGTTGCGGAAATTATCAAGTTGATTATCCGTGATGAGTCTGTTCACGGAACTTACATTGGTTACAAATTCCAACTTGGTTTCAATGAATTACCTGAAGAAGAGCAAGAAAAGCTCAAAGAGTGGATGTACGACCTGCTCTATACCCTCTATGAGAACGAAGAAGGTTATACAGAAAGTCTCTATGACGGTGTTGGTTGGACCGAAGAAGTTAAAACCTTCCTTCGTTACAATGCCAATAAGGCTCTTATGAACCTAGGACAAGATCCACTCTTCCCAGATTCAGCTGATGATGTCAACCCAATCGTTATGAACGGTATTTCAACAGGAACTTCTAACCACGACTTCTTCTCTCAAGTCGGAAATGGTTACCTCCTTGGTGAAGTTGAAGCCATGCAAGACGAGGACTACAACTACGGTTTAGACTAATTTGGCCGATCATTCAAAATATCATGGTTTGTTTAAAACAACCATGATATTTTTGTTTTTTGTTTTATTTTGTTTTTTTCTATTTGATTAATTGAGCGTTTTATGGTAAGATAATAATAGTAGAAATCGAGGTGATAAGGATGCTAAAGCAAGAAAAACTAGATAGTATTCTAGAAGCAGTAAACACAAAAGGCACTATTACTGTAAAAGAGATTATGGAGAGTCTTGATGTGTCAGATATGACAGCTCGCCGCTACTTACAAGAATTGGCAGATAAAGATTTGCTGGTTCGTGTGCATGGTGGCGCTGAAAAACTTCGTACAGGTTCTCTCTTAAACAACGAACGCTCAAACGTTGAAAAACAAGGCTTGCAGATTGCTGAAAAACAAGAAATTAGCCGTTTTGCAGGTCATTTGATTGACGAAGGTGAAACCATTTTTATCGGGCCAGGAACAACCTTAGAATGTTTTGCTCGTGAACTCCCAATTGATAATATTCGTGTTGTAACAAACAGTCTTCCAGTTTTTCTCATCCTAAACGAACGAAAACTAACAGATTTGATTTTGATTGGTGGAAACTATCGCTCCATCACTGGTGCTTTTGTAGGGACACTTACCTTACAGGATTTGACCAACCTTCAGTTTTCTAAAGCTTTTGTAAGTTGTAATGGTATTAAGGATAAGGCAATTGCTACTTTCAGCGAGGAAGAGGGCGAGGTACAACGAATCGCCTTGAACAATGCCAATAAAAAATACTTACTGGCAGACCACAGTAAGTTTAATAAGTTTGATTTTTACACTTTCTACAATATCTCAGAGATTGATACCATCGTTTCAGATTCCAAACTGAGTCAGGAGACATTTGAAGAGCTGTCGAAACAAACAACCATTCTTTTATCAAAACCATAAAAATTCCCCTGCCTTTGTAGCGGGGAATTTTTGTTCAATTTTAATCAATAAGTTGGGTCTCAGCTAGTTTCTTGTACCAGTGAGCTGATTTCTTTGGATAACGCTCCTGGGTTTCAAAATCAACATAGAAGAGGCCATAACGCTTTTCATAGCCATTTGACCAAGAAAAGACATCCATCAGCGACCAGATAAAGTATCCTTTGACATTGGCTCCATCAGAGATTGCAGATGCAATCACTTCCATATGTTTCTTAACATAATCAATCCGCCCATCATCGTAGACTGTCCCATCCACAAACTCATCTTTGTATCCGAGACCATTCTCAGTGATGTAGATTTTTTTGTAATTAGGATAATCTTTCTTCACGCGCATGATTTGGTCATACAAACCTTGAGGGTAGATAATCCAATCCCAATCGGTACGTGGGACATAGTCAGGCGCTACACGACGACCAACTCCCTTAATCTGATACTTAGAGCTTCCTTTTTCACCTTTTCCATTGTGGATGATTTCCGTCTCTCCATCAAAGGCTTGCATCCAATCACTCATATAGTAGTTAATTCCTAGGAAGTCGTTCAAGTCTTTTGCAGCTTCTAGGACTGCGAAGTCTTCTACACGCAAATCTAAGCTTCCACCATTGACTGCTAAGATATGGTTGACACCTTCCATGGTTTCTTCGGAATATCGTCCTAGATAAGTTGCATCCAAAATAAATTTATTGTGAATGATATCTTCTAACTCAGCCGCTCTAACATCTGCTGGATTATCTGGATCCAGAGGATACTTAGTAGGCAGGGCATGAACCACACCAATTTCACCTTTATAACCTTTACCTTTATATAGCTTGACTGCACGCGCATGCGACACCATCATATTGTGATGAGATTGGAATACTTTAGCAAGGTCGTACTGAATACCTGGAGGGAATTTCCCAACCAAGTATTGACCATCACCAATTGGCCCAATTTCATTAAAGGTTGTCCAATAGTTTACTTCTGGGAATTCTTCAAAACAGAAAGCCGCGTAGTCTACAAAGTGTTCAATGTTTTCACGGTTTAAGAAGTCTCCATTTGAATGTAGAGCTTCTGGCGTATCAAAGTGATGAAGAGTTACAAAGGGCTCAACATGCCGTTTGTGACATTCTGCAAATAGATTATGATAGAACTCAACCCCCTTGTCATTAACCTTCCCATAACCAGTTGGAAAGATACGTGACCAAGCGATTGAAATACGGATACCATTAACACCATACTCTTCTGCAAGTTTGAGGTCAACTGGGTATTTGTGATAGAAATCACTGGCTGGTTCAGCAGTGTACCAGTAGTTATCTTTGAGGTATTTGTCCCAGGCAACTGGTCCTTTACCATCAGTATTGGTCGCACCTTCTGCTTGATAGGCTGCTGTTGCCCCGCCAAAAATAAAGTCTTTTGGAAGTGTTTTTGTCATTTGATTCACCTTTCAAGAAATAGAAATGAGATGGGGGTATAGTTGGGAGGAGTTCTTCCATCTCACTTCTTTGCTATTTACATTTTATTCTTCGAACTGCGCTTGAACAAAGGCAAGAGCGCCTTTTCCATCGCGAGTCAATTTAATGTATTGCCCACCTTCTGTCTTGGCAAGTTTGATACCAAGTTTGTCGGTCTCTGCTTTCATGTCTTCAAAGTTTGAAGCAACTTGAGGAGCAAGGATAACCAGATCAAACTCAGGCAACATTTCACGGTGAGCACCATAGCCACCAGCTGCTGCTTTAACAGGAACCTTGTACTCCGCGGCTGCCTTGTTTAGAGCATTTGCAAGGAGACCACTTGTTCCTCCGCCTGCACAGAGAACCAAGACATTGGTTTCTTCAGTGATTGTGTTTTGCGCTGCTTCTACACCAGCTTTTTCAAGAATAGCATCTGCTTTGGCAGTATTGAAGTTTGCAGCTACTTTTTCTTTTAATTCATCATTGGCTTTACCAGAACGTTCTTCTTCAAGGATTTGTTCATCATAAACCTTGAGGAATGGATAGTAAATGGCTACGTCAACAAGAATTAACAAAGCAGCAAGTACAAATGACAAGAATTGGAAGTTTGTACCGAGAACAATACCGAGCGGACCTGGTGTTGTCCAAGGAAGGTTGGCAGTAAATGAGTTCATGCCAAGCGTTTCAATGAAGAATTTAAAGATCCATACGTTGGCAATTGGAGCAAAGATAAATGGAATAAAGAAAATCGGGTTCAAGACAAGCGGTGCACCAAACAAGATTGGTTCATTTACACCAAAGAAGGTTGGTACTACTGAAGCACGTCCGATTGCACGATTTCGTTTTGATTTAGTTAACCACATGAACATGAATGGAACAACCAGTGTTGCACCTGTACCACCCATGGTAACAATAAACATTTGTGTACCTGAAGTAAGGATCTTGTCTGCATGCATCCCTTGTTGGAGAAGGTTCAAGTTGACTTCGGCATTTGCATAGGTAATAGCTGCGATTGCTGGTTCAACGATAGATGGACCATGGATACCAACAAACCAGAAGAAGGCAAAGGCACCAAAGATAATCGTAATACCTAGATAACCATCAGCAGCAGAGAATAACGGTGCAAAGAATTTACCGATTGATTCAGCTACGCTTGCACCAACAAAATGACGAGCTAGTAAATCGAGAGCATAAAGAGAAACCACTGATAGAGTGAATGGAATCACATCTTTAAAGACTTGTGAGATATTTGGTGGAACTTCGTCAGGCATACGAATAGTGACGTTGTTCTTAACACAAACCTTATAGATGGTTACAGTAACAAAGGCAGCAAGGAATGCTGAAAGCAAACCTTTTGTTCCAAGGAAACCTGTCGCAAAGCCACCTTCAATCGGATCAGCTGCTAACATCAACAAACCAACAATCGCAGCTAAAAGTGTTGACATATAGTTGATTTGGTTCGTTTTCTCCATGCTACGGTTTACTGAGTCGGTCAATGACTTAGCTGTTGTACCAGCTACCAAGAGAGCTAGAATCCCCATTGAATAGCTATAAGGTTTCATAAGGAGATTTACAACATCATCAGACCATTTAAAGCCCCATGAGTTTGGTACAAAAGCAATCAAGATAAAGATACTTGAGAAGAGAATAACTGGCATACCAGCAATGAAACCATCACGAATAGCGCGAAGGTAGATATTACGAGACAGTTTTTCAAAGAAAGGCTTTCCTTTCTCGATAAAAGAAATTAGTTTGTTCATTACTTAACTCCTCTCTTGTAGAGTTCGATTAAATGGTGCATCAAATCTTTTAACAAAATGGTAGTCATCAAGTGATCCTGACCGTGCATCATGGTTACACTATAAGCCAAATCTTCACCAGCTGCCTCCTTAGTCAAAAGGCTTGTTTGCGCGTGGTGTGCCTCCGCGATGCAACCACCAGCTTCCTCTACGAGAGTATCAGCTTTCGCAAAATCGCCAGCTTCAGCAGCCTTTAAAGCTTCCAATAGTTTTGATCGAGCATCGCCAGCATAGGCAACAATCTCAAAACCTAACAATGTTACTTCTTCTCTATTCATGATAGAATTCTCCTTATGTATTTTTAATTAAATTTTTATGACAATAAACGTTGGATATGTAGAACTAGATAAACTCGTTCACTTTTATACAAATCAAGACCCGTATGTTGCGTAATCACATCATAGATCTTGGAACCAATCTCGAACGCTTTTGGATAGGATTGTTTAATATGATCTTCCATATCCAGAAGTGATTGATTATCATCTCTGGAACGGTCTAAATAATCCAAAAAATAGTTGAGATGAATCATAAAACGATCATAGAAATGATTATTCTCTTTGGTTCGTTGAATTGCATAACCCTTTAGCACTTCTTCAACATTCCTGAGAATTTCTTTCCTCTTATCAATCGACTCCACAACTTCCACTTCATTCTCACCTTCGGCATTGATAAAATGATAAGCAATCCGAATAATTTCGTCTTCAGGGAAATTTTCTGTCAACTTCTGACGATAGATTTCAAAGGCTTCCTTTGCGATT
Source organism: Streptococcus oralis (assembly GCF_023110055.1). Classification (GTDB taxonomy): domain Bacteria; phylum Bacillota; class Bacilli; order Lactobacillales; family Streptococcaceae; genus Streptococcus; species Streptococcus oralis_BY. The sequence goes on from NZ_JALDVG010000001.1 coordinate 638,905, forward strand.
TGAAAAGCGACAGGATACTTAGTGGAAATATCTGGCAGATTACTATCCTTGTACCTTCCTTGTGCTAGAGCTTGGTAAGAGCAGTAAATATGATCTGTCAAGGTTACGTAGAGATACTCTTGAATCGGATAATGATATTTCTTTGATAGCTTATCAATGATTTCATAAGTCACTGTGATAAAATCAAGCGGAACATCTTTGAGGAGAGCCATAAAATTTTCTCTGGACTCTTCTGTCTTCATCCGAAAGATTTTTTCAACCTGATCTTCAGCAATCAAATCCCCCTTCTTCTTTCCAAATGCAATCCCCTTACCAATCACAATCACTTCTTCTCCTTTGCCATTTCTGACAAGCGAGACGTTGTGATTCATTGGGTTTAGAATTCGGTACATGGCAACCTCCTTTTATCTCTTAAAGGTATATGAGTATAAAAAATGACCACAAATGAACTAGAAAATCCTTTGATTTCTAATCCACCTGTGATCATGCCTAATATTACTTAGTAACACTCACCTTGTATTAACTTGTGATTTAAGTATAGCATAAGTCAGTTGTTTTGTAAACCTTTACATTCAACTTTTTTTAAATTTTTTTTAGATCAATGTTCCTAAGATTAGGGGGAAACTTATACACGTTCTTTCCATGAAGTCGCTGTTGTTTGAAGAACTTTGTTGAGTTCGTCAATGTTCTCAAATCCTGTTGTACGCAACCACTCTCGAGCTGCTGCCTCACCATCCTTAATGTAGGCTTCAACTGATCCAGCCCAGGTTGCACGGCCACAAAGAACACCATTGAAGTTTGCACCTGATTCATGGGCAAATACAAGAGTATCTTGGAAGAGTTTAGCTGATACACCAGCACTCAAGTAGATGTATGGCAAGTTAGTTGCTTCATCTTGTGCTTTGAAGAAGGCTGCTGCTTCTTCACGTGTATGAACGATTTCACCATCACCAAATCCTTCAACGTATTTGACGTTGACTGGAACTTCCACTTTCAAAACATCGATGTTGAAGCGTGGGTCTGAGAAGACTTTCATAGCACCGATAACCTTGTGTGGTTTTACTTTGGCATATTCTGCAGAACCTGCGTCAGCGATTTTTTCATCGTAAGCGAGGATTTCAAGGAAGAACGGAATGTCTTCCGCCACACACTCTGAACCGATGCGTTCGATGTAGGCTTGTTTTTCTTGGTTGAGTTCGTCAGAGCTATCTACGTCATAGTAAAGCAAGAACTTGACAGCATCTGCACCTTGTTCCTTGATGCGTTTGGCAGACCAAACATCCAAGCAGTCAGGCAAGCGTTTGGTGCTTGTTGTGTCGTAGCCAGTTTTCTCATAAGCTAGGAGAAGACCAGCATTTGGATCAAGCGCTTTTGTAGCTGGAAGACCATACTCTGGGTCTAGAAGCATAGAGGATGCGTATTTAGTCAATTCATCTGCAACCAATACTTTGAGTTCTTCCATTTGAGCCACTGTTGGCTCTTCTGTTTGGTATTGAGCCATGAGGCGTTTCAAAGCACCACGTTGGTCAAAGGCAAGAGCTGAGATGATTCCATTTTCATCTGAAAGTTTTTCTAAGCGTGCACGTTTATTTTCTGTTAAAGCCATTTTATACCTCTTTTACTATTAATTGATCATATAGAGCTTGATAGTTGGCCATATTCACATGACCTGTCATTTTTTCTTGAGCATTGAGCATACCAAGGACATTTGCCTTGATGAGGAGTTCTGCATCCGATTCCTTATGAAGAAGACCTGATGAAATACCTGCAACAGTAGAATCTCCAGATCCGACAGGATTGACTACCTGAATTCTTGGAATATCTACCTTGTAGAAAGTGTCCCCATGTTTTGCAAAAGCACCATTTGCACCAAGTGAAACAATTATCCACTCAATCCCTGCAAATAGAGGCTCTTGAAGAACTTCTTTTAATTCATCCAACTCCTCAGAAACTTCTTTCCCAAGAAGCTGAGACAATTCTTCGTTATTTGGTTTAATAACTGTTGGTTTGTGTGGTGATTCAAGAACCGCCTGAAGAGCCCCACCTGAGCAGTCTAGAACAACTGGTTTTCCTGCGCGATTAGCAAGTTCTACTAAGCTTGCATAGTAGTCAACTGGAAGACCTGCTGGAAGACTACCAGAGATGGCTACTACTTCCACAGTGTCAAGAAGATTTTCGAAATGAACCAAGAAATCTTGCCCTTCTTGTTCCAAAACTTCAGGCCCTTTTTCAAGGATTTCTGTTTGGTTGTCTCCGTGCAGAATAGCGATACAGTTACGAGTCTCTCCTTGAATGGAGAAGAAACGTTTCGTTACTTTATCATCGATATGCTCTACTAAAAACTCACCAAGTTTACCACCGACCAAACCGGTAGCAACAACAGAATCACCAAATTCTGAAAGAACTCGTGTAACATTAAGACCTTTCCCACCAGCTGTCTTGGTCACGTCTACCACACGGTTGACAGTGTCAATTTTTAATTCATCCAAAGGATAGGAAATATCGATGGATGGATTCATCGTGACTGTTAAAATCATGCGTCACCTCTTAGTCGTGGTATTCACCGCGATCCCATTTTTCAAGGAATTCTGTAAAGAAGTTTGCATCTGCTTGATGAGCATTGTGAGTTTCAACGTGCTCAATTTTCGCAATCAATTTTTTGTTTTCTTCTGATGGTTTGTATTCAGCTTTGATGAAAGCTTCAATGATGTCGCACATGAGCAATTCACCAGTAATTTTACCACCAAAACCAATAACGTTGGCATTCAATTGTTCTTTTGCATAAAGTGCTGTTGTCATATCACGAACCAAGGCAGAACGAACTCCTGGAACTTTATTTACAGCGTTGTTGATACCAACACCAGTACCACAGATACATACCCCAAGATCAGCTTGACCGCTTGTAACGGCTTCACCAACTTTTTTACCAAAGATTGGGTAGTGAGTACGTGTGTGGTCATAGGTACCAAAGTCGATGACTTCATATCCTTTTGATTTCAAAAATTCTGAAACCGCCATTTTTTCATCTGTTACGATGTGGTCACATCCAATTGCAATTCTCATTTTAACTTACCTTTCTTACTGTAATCTAATTAGCACATTTTGTTCAACATATCAACACGAATTTGGTGACGACCACCGTCGTATTTACCGTTAACAAAACCTTTAGCAATATTTTTAGCCAATTCATCACCAACAAGTTGTGCACCCATAGTGATCATACGTGAGTTGTTGTGTCCACGAGTCATATAAGCTGAACGTTCGTCAGATACTTCTGCGGCAACCATTCCTTTAATTTTAGTTGCGACCATAAATGGACCAGCCCCATAAGCATCAATCACGATACCAAGATTTTGTTCTTCTTTGTTTACTTCTGCGGCAACAGCAAGAGTCACATCAACAAAGTCTTGACCTTCAGCTGTAACATCCACAACGTGGAAGTTTTCTTTTTCCAAGAAGTCTTTCACAACTTCTTTCAATCTCAAACCTGCAGCATCTGCACCGATAACAATAGACATATTGTATACTCCTTTTTATTTTTCTAGGCTAGTAAAGACTTTTATAGTTAGCAGTTTACCTACAAAAGATTTTCTAGCAGTTTATTGACAAATTTGATTGAATGAGATGAATATCACCTTATCCAAGTCCAGGAAATCAAGTTCCTAGAAACAAACTTTCTCCTCGAAAGAGAATATAACAAGTGATTATTTGTTTGTTGCAAACATCATTTGTTGCTTACAAACATAATATACTCCTATTTTTATAAAAAGTCAACAGTAAATGTTTGTTTTTGTGGTTTTTTATCTAAAATATTTCAATATCAAAGCCAATCTGATCTACTTGACCAGGTTCTAGGAGACGAACATTCTTCTTATCTTCTAGATGATCTCCTTCTTCAAGAGATGTTGACAAGCCAGACCAAGGTTCAAAGGCAATGAAAGGTCCCTTATTCAAAGTTGACCAAATGATGAGATTTGAAAACTCTTGGAAGTGTACTTTTAATCCCTTCTCATGTTTACGAGAACGAAGGGAAATTGTTCTGGATTGCAACTCATCCAAAGTCACTGCATCAACACTAAACAGATCGTAACTGAGATCCACTTCCTTTTGCGAATCCAACCATGGACTTCTATCTTGAAAGTCTAACATGCCAGTTTCTGGGAAAGGACGGGGAACAGAGCAAGTCTCTTCTTTCTCAAACTCTAAATAGTAATCTTCATAAGTTTCGCCATCTAACAGAGGACAATTAAATCCTGGATGTCCTCCTATAAAGAATGGCATTACTTTATTAGTTTCTCTATTGAAGACTTTGTATTGAGTACGGACAGTCTTGCCATTCACTAGATAAGTGATTTCAAGACGGAAATGATAAGGGTAGTTTTGATAAGTATTCACATCATCTTCGATAGCAAATGTTACGCTGTTTTCTGTTTGATCAACTAAGTCAAATTCTTTTTTACGGACCAAACCATGACGAGGAATGTTTCCTTTCGTCTCTGTTCCATCTGCGTGACTGTAGAAGGCTGTATCTTCTCTTAAAGAGCCACAGATTGGAAAAAGTACTGGAGCTTGTCCACTCCAGTAAGTGGCATCTCCTTGCCACAGATACTCAATGCCTTCTCGATCCTTGATCGACGACAAGGCGCCACCTAAGGTTTTAAACTGGACCGTTAACTGATCTGATTTTATTTCAATTACCATAATATTCTCCAACTATTTTTAGATCTTTATATAAAAACTAGGTTGCCACTCCCAATGTAGGAAATTAACAACCTAGTTTTCACAATTTACATTTTATAGGAGCGAATTATTTAGCATTTGCTGCGTATTCTTCGTTACGTTTGATCATTTGTTTTCTATACCAAGCAAAGATACCTACATAGAATACAAGGAAGACTGCTGCACCAAGGATTGCTTTGATATCACCTGTTGTAGCATTACCGATTGCCCAACCAAATAGTTTTTCAATTGGTCCTTCAAGAGTTGAGTGAGTGATCAATTGAGTTTGGCTCACACCTTCTGGGAAGGCACCTACACCTTTAGCAAGTTCAGTTGCAAATGGAGCGATAAGAGTACCAGAAAGAAGGAAGAGAGGCAACAAGAGTGTTCCGAAGATAATCATACGGAGCAATTTACCACGTGTAACAACCAAGAGAGCTGGAGTCACACCCATAGCGATGATACCTGCAAGTGGCAAGATACCATTACCGACGTTTGAAAGAAGCACAGCTTCTACTAGCATGATTGGAGCAAGTACGTTAGCACAAGCCCAGATTTCAGCGCGACCAGCGATGAAAGGCCAGTCAAGACCGATGTTGAATTTACGTCCTTGAAGACGTTTAGTAGCAACGTTTGTAATACCTTGTGAGAGTGGTTCTACGGCTGCGATGAACCATGATCCGATAAGTGAGAAGAGTTCCAAAGCTACACCGGCAGTCAAACCAAGGCTCAACCAACCTTTAATAACAAGTTCCCATTTATCAGCTCCTTCTACTCCAGCAACTGGGTGTGGAGTCCCCATCAAACCAATAACAATACCAAGGATGAAACCGATAAAGAATTTAGATCCCCAGAAACCGATTTTTTTGTTCAATTTTGCAGCGTCAAAGTCATATTTATCGAGACCAGGCAATACTTTATCAAAGATTTTATCCAAGACCATGATAACTGGGTTCATCATGTAGTTCATGTGAGTTGAAGTCATTGGTGATGAACTTGGTGCATTAAGAAGGTCGTCGAAAGTTGGTTTCATCAAATCAGAGTTGATGATTTTCAAAATACCTACAAGGACAACTGCTGCAGTTGCGATGAAGAGTGAAACCCCTTGGCTAACTCCATTGTTGTCTGCGTACCATTTGATCAAAAGACCAGTGATTGACAAGTGCCAGATATCGAAGATATCGACGTCAAGTGTATCTGTTTTCTTCATTGCAAGCATCACAATGTTGACAATCAACATTACAAGCAAGAAGTAAAGTGTCCATGCAGATCCCCAAGTGATGGTTGCAAGTGGTGCCCAACCAACGTCAGTGATGTTCAATTGAATACCAGTATTTTCAACGAATTTTGCAAGTGATGCTGAGAAAGCTCCGTTGAGCATACCGATGATAGCACCGATACCAGTAAGGGCGATGGCAAGTTTGATACCACCTTCAAGCGCTTTGGAGAATTTCACTCCAAATAGTAAAGCCAATACTGTCAAGATGATCAGCATGATGATAGGACCACCCATTTCCAAGACTGGCTTGAAAATCTTATTGGCTAGTTCGATAATGACATCCATAATAGTTCCTCCCGTTTTTTTAGTTATATGAATGTTAACAAGATAAAGAATAAATTAGCTTAGTCCGTGTTCTTTGATAGCTGCTTCAATATTGTCAAATACTGGAGCGCTCATCGCTGGAATTCGGAACAAGATTGGGCCAGCTTCAATTACTGGAATACCTGGTTCAAAACCAAGGTCAGTTGCAGCGATTGGTGTAAAGATATCGTAGCCCTTGATAAGATCTTCGTTTACATCTTTGACCATGACTGCATCACAGTGAACGTCATAACCACGGTTTGAAAGTTCTTCTTCTAGAGCACTTTTAATTTGGTGACTTGAGTTAACACCTGCACCGCAGGCAGCAAGAATTTTAATCATTTGGATTTCCTCCGATTTTATATTTTAATAGACAAGATTAAGCGGTTGCTTCAGCAATGTAAGCATAAAGTTTTTCTGGTTCGGAAATTTTTGATAAATCTTCCAGATGTCCATTTCCTGTGAAAAAGTCCATCAACTGAGCCAGAATATTTGTTTGACTTGAACTTGAGTTGTTAATGATAAAGAAGAGTAGGGATACTTCTACTTCCTTATCAGGAGCTATCATATTGTGAAAAGTTACTGGTTTTTCTAATCGAACAACCACCACCTTCTCAGCTAGATTATGAACAATATCTGTATGAGGGATTGCCACATTTGGCAAATCCTTTCCTAGAAATTCCATATCTAAACCAGTTGGAAATGACTTTTCACGCGTGATCAAGGCTTCACGATAAGTTGGAGTGACAATTTCTCGTTCTTCCAACAAGCTTGCTACCTGATCAAAGAGTTGTTCTTGATTATCCGCTTCTAAGCAAAACACCAGGTTTTTGTCAAAGAAATGATCTAATCCCATAACATTTTCCCTTCTTTCAATTATCTTTTATGTAATAAGTATAACACTATATGAAATCGTTGTCAATAATTTTTGTTTTATTTTGTTCATTTTTTTGTAATTTTTGTTTCATTTAAAGAATACAATCAATATCAAACATTCTTGTTATAAAATCCACAAAAAAAGAAGGCCCAAGCCTTCTTCTCTTTCCTTACTTAATAGTAGATAAAATCTCTTCTAACTTATGGTAATCTTTTACACTATCAATTTCATAGATGCTATTTCCTTCTAATTCTTCGACATAGACATCCAATTCTTTGATATTATCCTTAACCATGTTGTCCCAGTAGAGATCAACAAATTCACCATTTTCGTAAGCTTTGTCAATAAAGCCAACAATCTTCTCTGCTGTTGGTGCATCCCAGAATGAAACTCCACTCAGAATGCGACCAGCTTTGCTGTCAACAATAATGTCTTGAACCTTGTAGTCATCACCGTAAACCAAGAACCACTCGTTGGTACAGTCTTCACGATAAACGCTAAAATAGGTAGAACGTTTAAGATCGTTTCGAAACATATTTTTGAAAAGATAGTTATCTGCATCGATGACGTAGCTGTTTGCCAAATCTTCTTTTACTAGATAAAGTGAGTAAAAGTTATTGTAATCAGCATACTTGTCGTTAAAGACTAAACGAACACCATATTTTTCTTTTAGGTAGTCAAATTGTTCTTTGAGGTAACCGACAACGATGATAATCTCATCAATTCCTCTCTCTTTCAAAAACTCGATTTGGTATTCTACCAAGGGTTTTTGATTAACCTTAACCAAAGCTTTTGGGGTATTTTCAGTCATAGGGCGCAGACGAGTTCCTAGGCCCGCTGCTAAAATAATCGCTTTCACACGAATCTCCTTTATTCTTTAATAATAATATAAACACCAGCCATAACAATAAGTGAAGTGATGATTGTCAGCATATCGAGTGGTGTACCTAAAAGCATTGCTGAGAACAATACTGTCCATACGACATAGCTTACGTTCAACCCAGTTGCTTTTGCAGGTTGTAAACGGTTGATAGCAATGTAGTAGGCTAAGTATGAAATCATATTACATGCTGCAAAGACTAACATCAAACCGAGCAATTGCCCATCTGCTACTTCTGCAAATGAATGGTGAGAAAAGAGCACAATCACTAGATAGGACAAGAATGAGGTTACTTGTCGAATTAACAAGGCTTCAATTTCACTTAAATCACTTTCCATAGCATAGGAGCTGAGAACACTTTCACTCCCCCAGGCAATGGCACAGATAAGGGCACAAAGAATCCCAATGTAAAACGAGTTAACTTGTTCAACCTTGTAGGTTTGAGCAATGATCGCTGCAATAATCAAGAAAACACCGAATACTGTATTCTTTGAAACCTTGTGTTTCAAAATGAAGAAGGCGAGCAAAACTGAAACTGCTGGGTAAATAGCGGATACAGATGAAGCTAGTGAACTACCGATATATTTAACCGCATAAAGATTGGCCTGCATACCTATAGGTCCTGCTAGTAAAGCACCGATTATAACACTCACATTTCGAATATTTAAGAAAATCGAAAGACGAACTTTTCTTTCTTTTACCAAAAGAAAAGCTAACAAGATAAAGATACTCAAGAAATCATGAGCAGCAGCCACCACAAAAGGTGAAAGATTTGTAAAAATAGAAAAGATATAAGCACTAATCGTTAGACCTAATCCCCAGAAAATTCCAGAGAGCAGACCAAAGGAAACACCATTTTTATTCTTCATCCTAACCTCCATAATAAGTCAAACCTTTGACAGCTCTTTGGTAACGGTTGATACCATAATCTCCAAAATCAGCTCCTTGAGCTTCTTTGTACACTGTCCACAAACTCCAGATAGTATCTTGCAAGATTTTATAGATACGAATCTTCTCACGTGATACAGGCGTTTTGTCACTTTCATAGTAGGAAAGGAAATCATCTTCCTCTTGCTTTGTAAATTCAGACTCTAAGAAAAGAGCTGCCAAATCCCACATCGGGTCATTCATAGAAGAGTATTCCCAGTCAATCAAATACAAACGACCTTGTGGTGACTCGATAAAGTTTTCTGGTACCAAATCGATGTGACAGGACTTTCTATCAACACCCAAATCAGCCAATCTCTTTTCTAGTGAAAATACATCTTTTCTTACAGCTTCATAGTTTTCATAAGGGATAGGTCCCTCAATCAAGGATTCATATTTGCTGATTTCCTCAAAAGGAGCAAATTCTCCTCTTAATTCTTTCCCTGAAGCGTGGATGGTTTGTAAAATTGGTGCAATCTTTTCAAACTTGGACTTAATTGATGTTGAATCAAGAGTTACTGCTGATTCGATGTATTCATTTACTTTAATCCCTGACTCAATATCAAAGAGATAATTTTTGACATCTAAATCTAAATCCTCTAAAAGTTCAAGATTGTACTTTTCATTTTGACGATTGATGAGTTTTTCAGTCCCTTTACCAAAAAATTTCACAATATACTGTTTGTTGGTTGTTTTAACCAAATAGTTTTGATTGGTCATGCCTCCCAGCTGTTCAACACTGAGTACTTCCTCTTCATCAGATAGTAAAGAAGAAATTTTTTCTTTGATGAGTTTCTCCACAATTAACCTCCATCTTCTACACTTCCCACTTAAATACTGTTTTGAAAGCAGTATTTAGGTCTGTAGCAAAGACACGATGAATGTCCTTGATTTCTCTCACTGGTTCTTCGACGTAAAGAATATTTTTCAGACGATTCGCAAACTTTTTAACTTCCATCATCTGTATTGCATTTTCAAAATCAATTCGTCCTGAACGAGATGAGCCTACTAATAACAATCCTTTTTCCAAAGCATCTCGCGTATTGATATTGATCTTGTATTCACTCACTCCCATCATGAGAATCGTTCCCTGAGGTCGAATGTAACGAATCAAGTCATTGATAGCTGGTCCCGTGCCATCACCACCGCAACACTCAAATCCATGATCAAAGGTCAAATCTTCTGGAATATTATCCGTAATGTAGCACTCTTTTGCAAAAGAGAAGAGCTCTAGTTTTTCCCAATGGCGACCAATCACAATAATCTCTGCTTCTGGTAGAGTGTAATTGATAATATTAGCAACCACAAAGGCCAAACTACCATCTCCGATAACAGCAATACGCTCCCGCTTGCTGTGGGCAAGATTTAAGAAACGATTCATAGCATGCATACCCACACTCACAAACTCGGTAATGGCAGCAACTGTATCCTCAATGTCATTATAAGACACAACACGATCTTTTGGAAGAGAGACAAATTCTCTCATAAAGCCATCATAACCACTAGATAGGAAGTAGGTTCCTGTCATGTAGTTCTCGTAGAACTCCTTGTCACTCTGCATAGGCGGTTGATTTGGAATCATAACTACCTTTTGACCCACTTCATAAGTACCAGTTGGATCTGAGATAACAGTTCCACAAGACTCGTGAATCATAGCCATAGGAAGCTTTTTAGCCAATATCTTTGGATCACGTTTTCCTTGATAGTAACGTTGATCCGCATGACAAACCGCCATATAATTTGGACGAATCAGGATATGATTTTCCTGATCAATGTCCTCTTCTTGGTATTTTACATTGATAAACTTTGGTTTGGTCAGTTGATAAATTTGATTAATCATAGCCTTAGTCTTTCTCAATCATGCTTTTCGCGATTTTCAAGTCTGTCACAGTTGTGATTTTAAGGTTTGAATATTCCCCTTTCGCTAGGGCAACGTCTTTCCCTTTTATAACAAAAATCTTACATGCATCCGTCAGGATTTCCTTTTCTTGATCAGATAGGGAACCATACAAATCCATGAAATCCTTGCAACGGAAAGTCTGAGGCGTTTGACCTTGATAGAGGTGAGCACGATTTGGAATATCAGTGATAAACTGACCATTAGTACTTTCAACAATGGTATCAACTGCTTCTACTACTGTATCAACCGCATCATGATTTTGAGCCAGTTTTATATTGTCCTGAATCATGCGAAGTGTGATAAATGGACGAACAGAGTCGTGGGTAATCACAATATCTTCTGGAGTGATTGGACGATAGGCATCAATAGCTTCAATAATCTTCTCGATACTGGTATTGCGATCAGCCCCACCTTTGGTAATGATGATGCGATCCTTGTGGAGAGAAAGATACTTGTCAACTAGGTCCTCAGCGTGTGACACCCAATCTCCATGAACTCCAACTACAATTTTTTCAATACTTGGTTCTAAGACGAATTTTTCAATTGTGTGGATCAAAATAGGTCGATCACCCAACTCCAAAAATTGTTTTGGTAAATTACTGATTCCCATGCGTGTGCCAGTTCCTCCGGCTAGGATTCCTGCATAGATCATTTATATTCTCCTTTAGTTTATTCTAAAAAACTCATTACCATCTATTATATCACAATCTGTCTCCATCATGAAGAAAAGACAGAGTGTCATTTAGTCTAATCAACACACCATTTAAGGCAAAAAGTGAACAATGCCTTACTAAATTTGGAAAGACCATAACAAATTAAGAAATAAAAATAGGTTATCCTCTATATTCTCCTCTCAACGTTCGGTTAATATAGAGTTCTTTAGGATATAATAGAAACCTTAAAGAAAGCTTAAATGAAATTATTTGTTTATCAAAGAATACTAGGTGTGCATAGTAAATTTCTTAAAAGTTGTTTGAGAGACTCATTATAAAAGGTTATATATCTCATGAATTAAACAAAAAAGTTGTTTGAGAGACTCATTATAAAAGGTTATATATCTCATGAATTAAACAAATAATAGACTTTTGCCCCTAAAATTGATAAAATAAAAAAGAAAATAATAGAAAAAGGAAACTGTAAACCGCCATGATGAACATGCAAAACATGATGCGCCAAGCACAAAAACTTCAAAAACAAATGGAACAAAGCCAAGCAGAACTCGTTGCCATGGAATTTGTTGGAAAATCAGCTCAGGACCTTGTCCAAGCAACTTTGACTGGAGACAAAAAAGTTGTCAGCATTGACTTCAACCCAGCAGTTGTAGATCCAGAAGATCTCGAAACACTTTCAGATATGACTGTTCAAGCAGTTAACGCTGCTCTTGAACAAATTGATGAAACGACTAAGAAGAAACTAGGAGCTTTCGCTGGAAAATTGCCTTTCTAATCCACAAAAAAAGAGAAACAGATGTTTCTCTTTTTTTCTTAGAAATCAAAGAATTCCATTGCTTTCTTTAAGAGTAATTCCGTATATTCCGGATCGTCTTGAGCCATTGTGACTTGTGACTGGACCATTTCAAGATCATCAGTAATCATGCCATCTGCGCCGAGGCGAACGGCTTTATCAAATGCCTCCGAACCATTTACTGTCCAAACATAGAGTCTCTGATCAGTTGTCCAGAGTTTATTGACAAAGTAATCATCCAAAGTCGAGTACTCCATAGTGTAACCCGTTGCCTTGGTTCTTGGGAAGATACTGTTATAGGGGAGAATAAAGTAAACTGGAATTTCAGAATCATAAGTCAACACTTTATCAATCACATGGTAGTCTAATGATTGCATCTGGTGTCCATATTTCTTGATAGTCGCCCCATACTTTTCGAGGAAATGTTCCATCATTTGCGGACTATCTTTTTTACTGGTTTTAATCTCAATCAGCAATTTTTGGTTTAAAGCATTTGCACGCTCTAAATAGGCATCAAAGCTTGAAATCTTTGTTTGATAACCATTCTCGTAAATATCTGTATTTGTTAATTCATCCAGAGTCAAATCTTGCGGTGTAGCATTAATACCTGTTAAATTTTTGAGGTTAGCATCGTGCATCATCACGAACTGACCGTCTTTCGTTTCCTGCACATCCATTTCGATGAGATCTGGTTTTAGCTGAGCTGTTTTTTCTAAAGACTGCACAGTATTTTGAACACCGTTTTTATTACTTACTCCTCTGTGCGAAATCACTAATGGTGTATTGGTATCCGGAGATTCCAGATAAACGTAGCCTTCTATGGCAAAGAAGATGCTTGCACACCCCATGACACCCCATCTCATCAGATGATCTTTCTTTCTCCTTGGCATGATCTCCAACTCTTCTCCTGTCAGGAAGGAAACAAACTTCACTAGGAAATAAGTCAGGGTCATGTAATGGAAATTTTTAATCAAGACAAAATTAATTACACCGAGAATCAAGGATTCTTTTTGAGTGAGATTATCCATCACTGCTTGCGCAAAAAGCAAAGGAATTAGCAAACCAAAGAAGAAAAGATAGGTTTTAATGATAATGAGTAAGAGATGCCAAGAGAAGAAAAGGACATTTTTCTTTGTCTTTTGGAGACTATATTTCACACTTTCTCTTACGGTCTTTCTTTCAAAGAGAATCTTAGGAAGGGCAAACATAAATCGGACAGAGATGTAGAGAAAGATCCAAGCGGATGCTATGATCATCAGACCTACCAGCCAATGCTTACCTTCCCAATAATTCACAATAAAATCAGGGATAATAATCTTGTTGAGGTAGTAGATTTTTAAAATCTTACGGATGAACGGGAAAAGCAAAGCAATGTAAAAAAAGACAAAGGCCATCTTACAAAAGCTCAATCGCTTAACGAATAGAAAGCTCTGGTGAAATACTTTTCTACTATACTCAATCAAGGTTCTCTTTTCATGGTAGAGAAGGTGCCGCGCCCCGATAAACAAAAGACAAATCTGGAAATAGGCGACCAGGAGATTGATTGCAATTAAGATGAGAAAGGCTAAACTGATAAAAGGCGAGCCTTGTATAATCGCCCAAAAGTTATTGTAGGAGATAAACAAATAACCAGTTTGTCTCAGAAGGATGCCAGCAATCCATGAATTTAATGGTAGCCAGACAAACTCAACCATCATAAATATCAAGAAAAATAGAAATAAAATCTTATCTAGGTTATAGTATATCTTCCTAAAACCTAGCTTTTTAGGTTTTTCAGGTTTCATAAGCACTCCTAGTCTAAAAATTGGGATAAATCTAAGCCACCGAAAGGATTATTCATAGAAAAACTACTCTGGTCTTCTATTAATAGCTTTCCTTCATCTGATTCCAAAAAAGCCTCGTAAACACGCGCCGTCATGCGGGCGTCTTCTAAACTGTTATGAGACTTCCCGTGAAAGCCTAAAAAATTCGCTACAGTTTGTAATTTAAGATTGGCTATGCCGTGTAGGTCAGAACTACGGCGTTCAAAAGCCTCCTCATATAGATCAACCTTATACTGGTCACGATAATCAATACCATGCTCCAAGAGAATAGGCAAATCACTCTTAGCTGCATTGTAACCAACGATAGGTATGTCGCCAACGAATTCTTGAAAGTCCTTTAAAACTTGTTCTACTTTTGGCGCATCTTTCAAGGTTTCAGCTGTGATTCCAGTCAAACCATTGATAAAACTCTTCAATGGTGCTGTAGTATGAACATAAGAATCAAAAGCAGCACTTTCTTGTCCATCTTGAAAGCGGACTGCCGATACTTGAATTAAATGGGTAACCCCCTCGTGTTGATTGAATTCCAAATCAAAGGCGATATAATCTCTTAATTTTTCCATTATTTACCTCAATTACTACCCAAAATAAACTATAAATAATAAAAGAAGCCATTAGGTTAGTGAGTAACCCAAACAGCTTCTTTATTTTCCTCCAAAAAGGCGAGTAAAAAAGCCTTTTTTGGTTGCTTGGACTTCTTCTTTTGCTTGGTCCAACTCGAGTTTCAAGGTTTCTTGATCCTTCATCGCTTGAAGAGTTAACTGTTGCTGTTGGTCCAACTGTTTGTCCTTTTCAGCAATCTGTCGGTCTTTGATACGCATCTGTTCATCTTTTTCTGATAACTGGCGGTCTTTTGCCTTGAGCTGCTCGTACAAACGAAGAATTTCAGCATTTTTCTCATCGACCAAGATTTCCATCAGTTCACGTTGTTTGACATCATCACTGACTGGTTCATCTTCAAAAATCGTTTTTTTATAGATTTCTTCTAGCTTGATCAAGCCACTTCGAGTAACTACAGTTACACCTTTGTCATTTTTTTTCGTGTCCTCTTCTGGAAGTTCTTTGACACGATTGTTGATTGCTTGACGAGATAATCCTAAGACCTCTGCAATCTCACTGACGGTCATTTCAATACTCATAATATCCTCTGAAACGTTTTCTAGCTTTTCTTTATTTAAATCTTATCATAAGCTAGATAAACTGTCAAATTTCCGCTTAATCCAAAGCCTTTAAAAAGGCTAATAAGACTTGGGCAGAACGACGTCCAGCTTCGATAATAAACTCATCAAAAGAGATAGAGGCCTCGTGATTGGCATTGTCACTCATAGCACGAATGACTAGGAAAGGTAGGCCAAGAGCCTGAGCCGCTTGTGCAATAGCAGCCCCTTCCATTTCAACTGCTAAAACATCAGGGAAGTGGGATTTGATACTAGCAATTTTATCATCCCCAGCTATAAAACTGTCTCCTGTAGCAATCAAGCCTAGGTGCCAAGTCTGTTCTAACTGAGATAAGTTTTCTTTAATCCTAGCGATAAATTTCTTATCTGATTCAAAGTACAGAGGTTGACCAGCCAATTGGCCATAAGCATAGCCAAAAGCAGTCACATCCACATCATGATAAGCCAACTTATCCGCAATCACGACATCACCAACAGCAATCCCTTCGGCAAGAGCACCTGCTGATCCTGTATTGATGATAGCTTCTACTTGGAAGTGATCAGCTAACACTGCTACACTCATAGCTGACATGACCTTTCCAATCCCACTCTGAACTAGAACGACTTCAGTATTGCCAACAGAGCCAGTGTAGTAAGTATTTCCGAGGACTTGGACTTCTTGAGGTTTGTCCAAATTCTGAGTCAAATATAGGAGTTCTTCTGGCATGGCAGCAATGATTCCAATTTTCATTTCAAGTCCTTTCAATTACAAGAGTTTCATCGCTAAAATTAACAAAATCAAAAGTAGGATAACTGCAAACAAGATGCGATTGAGTTTCGAATTAAAAACATTTCTCTTGGTATTCTCAATGCGACGACTTTTATGAATCGTTGGCTCCACTTCGATTGTTAAGGTATCTTGACTAAAACCGTGGTCTCTAGAACGTGAATAACCAAAATGTTGTGAAGACGTTGGTAGGATTTTTGTTTCCTCATCATCTTGAAGAGGTGGTCCTGAGATTTTCTCACCTCGGTTAGCACGTTCTATCATTTCGTCTGTTAATAAAGGTTTTCCCATGGGTTGCTCCTCTATTTCTTTTGTAGTTCCCAGTACTGGATCGCCATAATAGTTTTGGCATCACAGATATGACCTGACTGGATCAGGTTTTTGGCTTCCTCTAGGCTTACTTCTAGGACTTCCAAAGTTTCATCATCATCTTGTGGGCGAGGATTTTCCACCTTGACCAAATCACTAGCGAGGTAGAGTTTTAGTTTTTCATTACAAAATCCAATCGCAGAATAGAAATCGTACAACAGTTCTAACTTACCAGTGTAGGCAACTTCTTCTTCCAATTCACGAAGCGCCGCTGCCATTGGATCAGCATTTTCACCAAGTTCTAGTTTACCAGCGGGAATCTCATAAGAAACCGCCTCAATAGCTTTTCGGTATTGCTTAACGAGAACGATTTTGTCCTCGGCTGTCACAGCTAGTACACAAACAGCTCCATTGTGAAAAATCAAATCACGTTGGGCAGTACCTTTGCCTTCTGGCAGTTCCACCTGGTCTTGTACTAGTTTGAAAATAGGACCTTGATAGATTTCCTTCCGACTAATCGTTTTTTCTTCAAATTCCATGACAAACTCCTACTGGTTCTTAGGATGATGAGGTAAGCGTGTTGCGTACTCATCTTTGTTAACTTGTCGTCCACGGCCGATAGCAATGGCATCAGCAGGAACATTCTTGGTAATGGTTGAACCCGCTCCAACCAGAGAATTATCCCCAAGTTCTACAGGAGCAATAATAGTTGAGTTTGAGCCAACAAAGACATTATTGCCAATGACAGTTTTGTATTTATTTTTGCCATCGTAGTTGACTGTAATAGTTCCGGCACCGAAATTAACGTTGCTACCCACTTCACAGTTTCCAATATAAGTCAAATGACCCGCCTTGGTATTTTCACCGATTGAAGATCCTTTTACTTCAACAAAATTTCCAATGTGAACTTGAGCAGCCAGACTTGAACCAGGACGAATATGGGCATAAGGGCCAACAGTCACGCCGTCTGCAACTGTACTTTCCTCAATCATAGAGTTGGTAATCACAGCTCCAGCTCCGATAGTGCTATCCACTACATAAGTACCGTTTGTCAAAACAGTCTCAGCACCAATCTTCGTTTGACCTTTCAAGGTAACATTAGCTTCGATTTGGACTTCGGGAGCAATCTCAACATCAATGTCGATGTAAGTTGCTTCAGGATTGACAAAGCTAACACCATTAACCATATGCTTTTGGTTGATACGGCGTCGCATCACTTCTTCCGCAGTCGCAAGAGCTACACGGTCATTTACCCCAAGACTTTCATCAAAATCCTTGAGAGTATAGGCCCCAACCTTCTCACCAACCTCACGGAAGATACCAATCACGTCAGTAATATAGTATTCACCTTGGGCATTGTTGGTGTTGATGTTTTTAAGGGCTTCAAAAAGACGTTCATTGTCAAATACATAAGTTCCTGTATTGATTTCCTTAATTTGCTTTTCAAAGTCTGTGGCATCTTTCTGCTCTACAATGCGAAGAACTTCAGCGTTATCGTTACGGACGATACGACCGTATCCGAAAGGATTTGCCGCTTCAGCTGTTAAAATCGTCGCAACATTTTTGTGATTGATATGGAAATCCAAGAGGTTTTTCAAGCTTTCACCTGTAATCAGAGGAGTATCTCCAGCGATAACCAATGTGTGGCCTGTACGATTTTGGAGAATAGGCTCTGCCATCATGACAGCATGCCCAGTTCCTAGTTGTTCTGATTGGGTAACAAAGTCTGTCTGACCGGCTAATACTTGCTCAACTAGCTCTGCCTTGTGACCAACTACAGTAACTGTTTTTTCAGGTTGAATAGCACCAACACTACGAAAAACATGTTCCAACATCGAAATTCCAGCTACTTTGTGAAGTACCTTTGGAAGATCTGATTTCATGCGAGTACCTTTACCCGCTGCTAAAATAATGGCATAATTTGACATAATCTTCTCTTTTCTCTAGAAATTCCCTTATATTATACCATAATTTAGTTTCTTAGGAGTAAACAAACAGAGAAATAGGGAAAAGACGCCCATATATTCACTTTTTCCGATGTTTTCTTTGATTTTTTTATCTATTTACGTTAAACTATTTAAATATGAGAAAAAAGATTCATCCAGCTATTATTTTTACTTTATTTACTATATTTATAGCTATTTTGATCCTCAATAGACCAACTTATGAAGACCATCCCGTCAAGTCAAAACCAAATGCTGTCCAGGTTGAAAATCAGGCCTTGCATAATCTTGACAAACCTATTATTGATGTCTCTGGTTGGCAAAGACCTGAGGAAATCAACTACGATACCTTGTCTCAAAATATTTCTGGTGTTATTGTTCGTGTCCACAATGGGGCTCAGCATACTGAAACAAATAATGCCGCCTATGCTAATGGTGTCGATAAAGCCTATAAAAATCATATTTCAGAATTTCAAAAGCGGAATGTTCCAGTTGCTGTTTATGCCTATCTAGCAAGTACTAGTAAGGAAGAAATGGAAAAAGCTGCTGAGGTTTTCTACAACGCTGCTTCTCCATATAACCCTAGTTACTACTGGCTTGATGTTGAAGAAAAAACAATGTCTGATATGAACGAAGGTGTTGAAGCTTTTAGGGCTAAACTAGAAGCCCTTGGCGCTAAAAATATCGGAATTTACATTGGTGTTTATTTTATGCAAGAGCATAGTATCAATACAGAGAAGTTCTCTGCTGTCTGGATTCCATCTTATGGAACCGATTCAGGTTACTTTGAAACCACGCCTAATACTGATTTAGACTATGACCTCCATCAGTATACTTCAAAAGGAAGAATTGCTGGATTTGAACACCATTTAGATATTAATCTCATTTCTACCTTGAAGGAAAAAGAAGAAACCTTCAGAAAACTATTTTTAAGACCATAAAACAAGTGAAAATTGCTCTCTTTTTCACTTGTTTTTTCATTTTCTTCTCGTCTGTGTTATAATTGATAGAATAGAGAAAGAATTTTATGAAATTGAGGATTTTATGATGTTTTCATGGATTGCAAGAGTTATTAAAGGAATCGTCATCGCCTTAGGATTTATCCTACCTGGAATTTCTGGTGGTGTTTTAGCAGCTATTTTGGGAATTTACGAGCGAATGATTAGCTTTCTGGCTCATCCTTTTAAGGATTTTAAAGCGAATGTCCTATACTTTATCCCAGTAGCAATCGGGATGTTGCTAGGCATTGGTTTGTTTTCTTATCCAATCGAGTATCTGCTAGAAAATTACCAGGTCTATGTTTTATGGAGTTTTGCGGGAGCCATCATCGGTACAGTTCCTAGCCTCCTTAAAGAATCTACTCGAGAATCTGATCGTGACAAGATCGACCTAGTCTGGTTCTGGACTACCTTTATCCTTTCAGGCCTAGGGCTCTACGCGCTAAACTTTGTTGTTGGTTCTCTCAGTGCTAGTTTCGCTAATTTCATCTTAGCGGGTGCTCTTTTAGCGCTTGGTGTCTTGGTGCCTGGTTTAAGTCCGTCAAATCTACTCTTGATTTTAGGATTGTACGCTCCAATGCTCTCTGGTTTTAAGACCTTTGATTTATTCGGTACTTTCCTTCCTATCGGAATAGGTGCAGGTGCAACCCTCATCATTTTTTCAAAATTAATGGACCATGCCTTGAACAACTACCACTCGCGTGTGTATCACTTTATCATTGGGATTGTGCTATCAAGCACCCTCTTGATTTTGATTCCAAATGCTGGAAGTGCTGAAAGTATCCAATACACTGGACTTTCTATCGTGAGTTATGTTCTCATCGCCTTCTTCTTTGCACTTGGTATTTGGCTTGGTATCTGGATGAGTCAATTGGAGGATAAGTATAAATAATGGCAAAGAAAGTTAAGATTAAGAAAACCTTGGTCGAACAAATCTTGACCAAGGCGGGTATTAACCATACTGGTATTCATATCAACGCGCTTGAGGGTGAACTTCCTTCGGAATATGATCGAACACATATCTTTAAAACCTTGGCTCTGCTGGGTGATAAGACGGGGCCAATCATCGGAATCGTTCCCATAACAGAACACCTCGCTGAGAAAAAACTAGCAAAGGTTTCTGGTAATAAAAAAGTGAGCATGATTCCTCAAAAAGATCTGGAAAAAACGACAGGCTATATTCATGGGGCTAATAACCCCGTCGGCATTCGCCAAAAACACAATTATCCTATTTTTATTGATCAGACTGCTTTGGATTTAGACCAAATGATTGTCTCTGCTGGAGAAGTCGGGCATAGTATCATCATTCGACCTCAAGACTTAGCCAGCTTTGTAAAAGCAAATTTTGCTGATCTCTTGGAGGAAAACAACTGATGAAACTCTATTTTGTCCGTCATGGTCGGACTGTCTGGAATCTTGAAGGACGTTTTCAAGGTGCTAGCGGCGACTCTCCCCTTCTTCCAGATTCCATTGACGTTTTAAAACAACTGGGTCAACATCTCAAGGAAATTCCTTTTGATACGATTTATTCTAGTGATTTACCCAGAGCAGTCAAATCTGCTGAGATTATCCAAAGTCAACTCCTAGCCCCTTGTCCTTTAAAGAGCATTCCTAACCTACGTGAATGGCAACTTGGAAAACTAGAGGGATTAAAAATCGCTACGCTCAATGCCATCTACCCACAACAAATCAAGGCCTTTCGCTCTAATCTGGCCCAGTTTGATACGAGGATGTTTGAAGCCGAATCTCTCTACTCTACGACTCAGCGAACCATTCAGTTTATCAAATCTCTGAAAGAAAGTCCGGCTGAAAGAATTTTGATTGTCGGGCATGGGGCAAATCTCACTGCTAGCCTACGCACTCTCTTAGGCTATAAAGAGGCTCACCTTCGCAAAGATGGAGGCTTGGCCAATGCTAGTCTGACAGTTTTAGAGACCGAGAATTTTGAAACCTTCACTCTGGAAAGATGGAATGACACTTCCTATCAAAGAAAATAATGGAACTTGATCTTAATAGTCAAGTTCTTTTTAGTTTTCAAAGAATATCCGTGAATTTCTCTGCTATTTATGATAAAATGGGAGTATCGCAAAAAATGACTCATCGTATCAAATTTTGAGTAAAATTAGGAGGAACCCATGTCTACAGAACATATGGAAGAACTAAATGACCAGCAGATCGTTCGCCGTGAAAAAATGGCTGCGCTCCGTGAACAAGGAATCGATCCCTTCGGAAAACGTTTTGAACGTACTGCTAACTCACAAGAACTAAAAGATAAATTTGCAGAACTCGATAAAGAACAACTACATGAATTAAATGAAACTGCTACTATCGCTGGACGCTTAGTAACTAAACGTGGAAAAGGAAAAGTTGGCTTTGCCCATCTTCAAGACCGAGAAGGTCAAATCCAGATCTACGTTCGTAAAGACGAAGTTGGCGAAGAAAACTACGAAATCTTCAAAAAAGCAGACCTTGGTGACTTCCTTGGTGTCGAAGGTGAAGTCATGCGTACTGATATGGGAGAGCTCTCTATCAAGGCCACACACATCACACACTTGTCTAAAGCACTTCGCCCGCTTCCTGAGAAATTCCACGGTTTGACAGACGTTGAAACAATTTATCGTAAACGTTACCTTGACTTGATTTCTAATCGTGAAAGCTTTGAACGCTTTGTCACTCGTTCAAAAATCATCTCTGAAATCCGTCGTTATCTAGACCAAAAAGGTTTCCTTGAAGTGGAAACACCTGTTCTTCATAATGAAGCCGGTGGTGCTGCTGCCCGTCCATTTATCACTCACCACAATGCCCAAAACATTGATATGGTCCTTCGTATCGCGACTGAGCTTCACTTAAAACGTCTTATCGTTGGTGGTATGGAACGAGTCTATGAAATTGGCCGTATCTTCCGTAACGAAGGAATGGACGCTACTCATAACCCTGAGTTTACTTCTATCGAGGTTTACCAAGCTTATGCAGACTTCCAAGATATCATGGACTTGACGGAAGGTATTATCCAACACGCTGCTAAGGCAGTTAAGGGTGATGGTCCAGTTAACTACCAAGGAACTGAAATCAAAATCAACGAACCATTCAAACGCGTTCACATGGTAGATGCTATCAAGGAAATTACTGGTGTAGACTTCTGGCAAGACATGACTTTCGAGGAAGCTAAAGCTATCGCTGCTGAGAAGAAAGTTCCAGTTGAGAAACACTACACTGAAGTTGGTCACATTATCAACGCCTTCTTTGAAGAGTTCGTTGAAGAAACCTTGATTCAACCAACCTTTGTCTATGGTCATCCAGTAGCTGTGTCTCCACTTGCTAAGAAGAACCCTGAAGACGACCGCTTTACTGACCGCTTTGAGCTCTTCATTATGACCAAGGAATACGGTAACGCCTTTACTGAGTTGAACGACCCAATTGATCAGCTTAGCCGTTTTGAAGCTCAAGCTAAAGCTAAAGAGCTTGGTGATGATGAAGCAACAGGCATCGACTACGACTACATTGAGGCTCTTGAATACGGTATGCCTCCAACAGGTGGTTTGGGAATCGGTATCGACCGTCTCTGCATGCTCCTCACTGATACAACTACTATCCGTGATGTATTGCTCTTCCCAACAATGAAATAACCCCTTATCCTCTGGTACTTGCCAGAGGATTTTTCGATGCAAAAAGAGACTGAGGAAAAACTCAATCTCTTTTTCTTATTCTTGATTTTTAACTTGACTGGTGGCTACATCTTCCCCAAACCATTTCTGGCTGATTTCCTGGAATTTTCCTTCTTGGTATAGCGAGATAAAGGCTTGGTTCAATGCATCTAGCAAAGTTTTATCAGCAGGTCTAACACCCACTGCAAAAGCTTCACTTTCAAATCCAGCTGAAAAGACATTGTAGTCATTTAATATTCCTTCAGACTGGAGATAATAATTGGCATATACCCGGTCAATCAACAAGGCATCAATCCGATCATTTTTCAAATCAATTAAGGCTTCATTGAAACTTTGGTATTGATTAGCCTTCTGGTCTTTCACTCGATTCTTGAGTAGTTCTGGTTGTCCTTCAAAATTCAAATAACCAGAAGATCCAGCCTGGGCCCCTAAAACTTTGTCAGTCATATCCTGAACTGAGTGGATTTTTTGAGACTTTTTAGAGACCAAAACTTGTTGATTTTCCATGTAAGGAATGGTAAAGGCAACCTTCTCTTTCCGTTCATCTGTAGCTGTATAGCCATTCCAGATGGCATCAATGGTACCATTTTGTAGTTCGGTTTCTTTCATATCCCAGTCGATGGGTTGAAATTTAATCTGAATTCCTAGTTTTTCAGAGACAGCTTGGGCTAGGTCAATATCAAAACCTGCATACTGGCCATTCTTTTCCTCAAATCCCATGGGAACAAAGGTATTGTCAAAGCCAATGGTAATGCTACCCTGTTTTTGATATTTGGCCCAATTATCCTGACTTGGATCACTTGCCTTCTGAGTACAAGCTGTCAGGAAGAAGCTAAAGAACAGAGCAAGTACAAGGGCAATTTTCTTTCTCTTCATAGGCACCTCCTAGTCCTACTTTGGATCGACCTTAAGGATCTGATCAGCAATGTTTTCCGCAAACTGAAGATCGTGGGTCACAACAATCTGAGTCATCCCACGCTCTTTATTTTGAAGGATAAGTTTTTCCACTTCTAATCGCAATTCTGGGTCTAAGGCTGATGTAGGCTCATCATATCCAATAATTTCTGGGTTTATCATCATAGCACGCGCTAAGGCCACCCGTTGTTTTTGCCCACCTGAAAGTGAGAATGGAAAGGCATCTGCATGCCCTGCTAACCCAAGTTGTTCTAACAAACCACGCGCCTTCTTCTCAGCAACTTCCTTCTCCATGCTCATGGTTTTTATAGGCGACAGAGTTAAGTTATCTAGAACTGACAAATGCGGAAAGAGTTGAAAATCTTGGAAAACAAATCCCAGAAGATTGCGCTTTTCTAGTTCGTCTATAGCTAGCGATTCGCCGTTATAGTAGATTTCTCCAGAATCGATGGTTTCCAGTCCAGCTAGCATACGTAACAAGGTAGTCTTTCCTCCTCCAGATGGACCTACGATTGCAAGGATTTGCTTTTCAGGAATTGATAGGCTGAAGTTGGTTAAGATTTGTTTGCCACCAAAGGCCTTGTTGATGTTTCGTAATTCTAACATAGCAATCCTCCTATCTGTAATAACTGTACTTCTTCTCAAGTTTTTTCGCAACAATAGTTACAAGACCAATCATAATCAAATAAATCGCTCCGGCTAAAAACATAGGAACAAGACTGGCATCCCGATTGGCTGCTGTCCGACTAGCCAAAATCAAATCTGAAATCCCAAGGGCATAAACCAATGAAGTATCCTTGACCAAACTCATAATTTCATTAAAGACGCTCGGTAAGACAATCTTTGTAACCTGAGGCAAAATAATATAGCGCACTGTGTCAAATGGACTAAACTTCAAGACCTTAGCAGCCTCATACTGCCCCTTTGGAATGGTTTCAATCCCTCCACGAAAAATTTCAGCAAAGTAGGCTGCATAGTTCAATACAAAAGCGATTACAGCAGCAGGCAAACGATCTAAACGTATCCCAATTCTAGGGAGAACATAGTAAATAAAGATTAATTGCAAGAGCAAGGGAGTCCCTCGCATCACCCAAATATAAAGGTCAATCAGATAATGGAGGGGTTTCCAGCGAACTTGCAAAGCAAAGGCAACGACAATACCTAAAGGAATTGAAAATATCAAGACCAGAGCAAAGACTTGAAGTGTCATACTTGCACCGTTCAATAAACTTGGTAATATCTCAAACATATAAGACATACTGCACCTCCTAAAAATTATTGTTCCTATTATAGCATAAATAAACAATTTAGCAAGGGTTTTTGTAAAAAAATTCTATAATTATTGAACTATACACCTTTATCTAAGAAATCAGAGCGAAATATCATCTTACAGAATTCGAAGAATTATAAGGATTCTAGACGAGAATATAGGTTTAACTTCTAATTCTGAGAGAACAATAATCAAAATATTTTTATCAAATATCTATAAAGATTTCAATGATATAGAACTCTATTTACTCTCATTCACTTCATACCTCTAGAGATATAAAAAAGAACCACTTTATAAGAATAGTATCATTTCTACTATCCATACAAGTGGCTCTTTGATGATGCCATAGCAAGGGCATCAAAATTTTTCAACTAGATTATTTAACTTTTTTGAAACGGAATAAGAGAATGGAACCAAATGCAAGTACTACTCCTACAACAGTAAGCAAGATAGTCATTTCAGATGTACCAGTATTTGGTAGTTCTTTATTTTCTTCTGGTTGTTTAGGTTTGTTATCTGAAGAACCCGGAGTCTCAGCAACATAAGTATTTATGATGGTTGGATTATTACCTGTAACTGTTGCTACAAGTTGACCTTGACCATTGTCTACAACTTTTACTGTTACTGTATAAGCATTTTTATCATAAGTTACACCAGTTTCATTACCAGCTTTTTCAGTGATCGTGTATGTGTGAATTCCTGCAGCAGTGTATTCAATCGCTGGGAAAGCAACTGTTCCGTCTGCAGCATTCTTAGCTGTAGCTACAAGTTTGTCGCCTTCTTTCAATTCAAATTCATATTTATCTGCCTCAAGAGTTTTACCATTTAGGACTTTTTTAGCAGTAATTGAAGTTGTTGCAGATTTAGCAGAATACGAATTTACAAAAACTTTATTGTCATATTTAACACTTGCAAACTTCTCACCATAAACATCTGTTACAGTAACTTCTGCGTTAATAGTCTTATCATCGTAAGCAAAACCTGGTTTTTGATCATTAACTTCTTTGATCTGATACTTATAAGTACCCACTGTAGAGAATTTAACGGCTTTAAATTTCACTTTGCCATCTTTATCATTCTTAACAGTTTCCACAACTGATCCGTTTGGATCAAGTAGTTGGAAGCTAAATTCTTCAGCAGCTAAGTCTTTTCCTTTTAACTGCTTAGAAACCTCAAATGAAACTTCTGTAGAACGTGAACCTGAACTAATACCTTCAGTTGTGGTTAATGGTGCAAAACCTTCTACATCAAAGTTTTCAGTCGAAGTCGTAATTTTAACGTTATTGAAAGCTTTCTTTGTTGTATTATCAACTGGAGCTGTGATACGAGTCTTATAAACTACATACAAACCTTGGTTGATTAGATCACCATTACCATTTGGAGTAATAGTGAAGCGATTAGAATCTTGAACAACAATGTGACTTGGATTCAAAAGAGGATGATGTTCATCCTTACCCCATTCAGTAAAGTAGTAACCTGTAATCTCACTAGCTAATACTTGCCCTTCAGGGATTGTATCTTGAATCGAAACGCCTTCATAAGGATTAGCATATTTGTTTACGCGAATATACCAATTAATATAATTTGGATCGTTCGTATCTTGAACTCCCCATTTAGTAAATCCTGTTGGATCCTCATCTGGAACAATACGAGTCAAATTGTATACTCCTGCTCCAGGAATGTCGATTGGATATGATTTATTGAGTTCAACATTATCAGCCCATACAACAGTAAATAAGGCCGAAATTTGTTTCTCTTCAGGTAAGTTAGCAAAATAATCTTCGTTAGTTACCGTTACAGTCGCTGTATTTACAGACTTATTTGTCGTTAACTCAGCAACTTTAGTGACTCCATCGTTACCAAAGATTTCAGTAGTTGAATCTGTTTCAATTTTGAATTCATTTGGAACTTTATAAACCATAAAGTCACCATTCTTCAACGTTGTTGAGTTGTCGAATTTGTAGGTGGTTTGAAGGTAAAATTTCCCTTCACCATACTCTGCACCGTCAACTAACTTATTATTGTTAATTGTCGGTACTGTCGTTAGCGTATAGCTACTAGATGGTAGTTCAGCAGCTTTAACCACATTGCTAGTTCTTAGTACTGGGATAAATACTGAAGCTACTAACAATAGCGCCATGAATGCATGAGAAAGTTTTTTATTAATCTTTTTCACAACATTTGCCTCCTTTATTTTTGGGGAAAGATTCCCTTATTTATTATTATATATTCTTATATAAATTTGTCAAGTATTTCATAGTAGTTCGATGTTCAAATCATACCTTTAAACTCTTATTTTATAGGGTGTAGCAGGCTTTCATCGTTCAAAACTTCATCTAAATTGGCTATAAGAAATTCTAACATTTATATTATATTAGTAAAAAAGAAAAGACCTCTGAGGTCTTTCAAATCATTCATTTAAAGTCATTCGTTTCTGTTAATAAAATTTTACAAAAAATAGAAATCCTTAAAGTGTCTCTAATAGTTCTTGCATCTGAACATCATCTGGAACGAGTTTTAAATAAGCTTCAGCTTGCACTTTGGCTTCTTCAAAATACCCCAATTCACGTAGGAGATAAGTATACTGCTCCAGAAATTCAGGATTATCCTTGAGATCAAGCAATAGTTCCTGATAGAGCTCATAGGCCTTATCTAAATCCTCAATTTCCTGATAAGAACGGGCAATCATCCACTTGGTCAGGAGGTTTTCAGGTTCTTGACTTTGGAGAGCAATGATATCTTCGTACCGCTCTTGTTCCATATAAATGGTTGCAAGGCGAAGGAAAATTTCTTCTGTATCCTCTGCATCTTCTTTGGCAGTAAGGAGAAATTGCTCTGCAGCACTAGGATCATGTAATTCATACGAAAATTGAGAAGCAGCCAGTAAGAGCCGTGTTTCAAACGGATTTTTCTCCAAACCTTGTTTAGCGATACGAAGGGCCTCTTCCACCTGATGTTCCTTATGCAAGGCTTGACTATAACCATATTCATATCCTTCAAAATCAGGTGAAATGGTATCAATCTGCTTAAAGTAAAGGGCAGATTTTTGATACTCTTCTTGGTCAAAGTAAAGACTAGCCAGTTCAAAGGCAGTTTGGTCATCGTATTCTAGTTCTAAAGCTTTCTCTAAGAATTCAGTTGCGGCTTCAAACTTGCCTAACTGGGCATAAGCGTAGCCAATTCGCTGATAAATTGAGACACCCGTTTGCTCATAGAAAGAGCGATTGTCTAATTGAGCATAGCCCTGAATAGCTTCCTGATAATTCCCTAACTCGCTATCCAACTCAGCCAAACCAAAAACTAATAAGGGATCGTCTGAGTAGTTTAAAGCTTCCAGTAACTTTTCACGTGCTACATCTGTCAATCCTTCCAACTGATAGAGATCTGCCTTCAAGACCAAAGCCGATACATACCAGTCACTTTCGGGTGTGATTTCCTCAAGGTAAGCAAAGGCTTCCTCAACATTGCCATCCTCACTAGTAATGCTTGCTAAATTCAGATTCACTTCTGGAAATTCTGTAACGATTTTTTGGTAAATTTCTTTAGCTTGAGGATAAAAGCCAATTCCCTCTAAATAGCTTGCTAGTTCGTAAAGAACTTCACTTGAATCTGTTTCGAGGGCTTCGTGAAAATACTGATCCGCTTTGGTTAAATTCTGTTCATCCAAAGCCTGGAGCATGCGTTGACTATTGTTCACTCTTGATTTCCTCCCCTTCTTCTTCATACAAACCGCTGACTTTTTTATACCAGTTAAAGATAGCTGAGATAACGACCTTGGCAGAGGCATAGACTGGAATTCCCAGCAAGACTCCCCAAATACCAAACATGGAGCCTGAAGTTAGGAGAACAAAGAGGACATTGATCGGATGGATGTTTAGCTGACTACCTAAAATAAGCGGAGAAACGAAGCGACCTTCAATCGTTTGTTCAACAATAAAGACAATAATCACTTTCAAAAGCATGACAGGCCCCGCTATTAAGCCCAAAACCAAAGCAGGCAACATGGCAAGAAAACTACCCAGGTAAGGTACTAGATTGAGGATACCAGCCGTGATCCCCAGAGTCACAGCATATCTGAGACCAATAATCTTAAAGAAGATAATAAACATAATTGCCACGATAATAGCAACTGTAACCTGCCCTCTAACATAGTTTGACAACTGTTTATTAACATCTGACAAAACTTGTCCGACAGGTTCTTTTAACTTGTTTGGGATAAACTTAGTCAAATAGTCTCGTAGACCTTTCCCATCTCTCAAAAGATAAAAGAGCATGAAGGGTACGATAATAACCGCTACAATGACCTGGGAAACGCTACTGATAAAGGCGCTAACCCAGTTAACAGCTTGAGAAGAGATTTTGCTGGCCCACATGGTCGCCTCACTAGAAACATTGGAAAGAACCTGCTCCAACTGTGGTCTAAAATCATCTGGCAAGCGTTTGGTTACAAGGTCATTGATCACCTTATCAGCATCTTCCAGGTATGTCGGCACATTCTTCGCAAAATTTAAGACTTGACGTTGCAGATTAGGAATTGCGACTGCCAGCCCCCAAATGATAAAGAGTCCAATAATAACAAAAACAATACTAATGGCAAGGACACGATTGATCTTGTGCTTCTCCATCCAGTCAACAATCGGATTGAGGAGGTAATAAAGTAAACCAGATAAAATAACTGGCAACATGACAACCCCAAGAAAATCCAAAACTGGTAAAAAGATAAAACTAATCTTACTTAGAATGAAAATATTTAGCCCCAGTAACAAGGTTACTAAAAATACAGTGATGGCTTTATTATCTAAAAACCACTTAAAAAACCAAGATAGGCTAAAATGTTTCTCTTTATGTTCCATAAATACATCCTTTCTGTCGTTCTCTCATTATACCATTTTTAGACTAAAATAACTCTTTTTTAAAGTGCTTACATGGATGAATCTGATGCTTCATGACTGCCATTTTGTGGTATAATGAACTTATCATTATTAAGAGGTATGGACATGAAAGAAACTGTTTATTTTGGAACTTACACTCGTCGCTTATCTAAAGGGATTTACAAGGCAGATTTTGATACAGAAACAGGCCAGCTTGAAAATCTTGAACTCTTTGCTGCTGAACCAAGTCCAACCTACCTTGCCTTTGACCAACAGCAACACTTATACACTGTAGGGAGCCAGGATGGCTTAGGTGGAATCGCTGCTTACAAGACAGATGGCGCTTTGCTAAATCATGTGGTTGAAGAAGGCGCTCCCCATTGTTATGTGGCAGTGGATGAAAAGCGTAGCCTCGTGTACGGTGCCAACTATCATAAAGGTCAAGTTCTAGTTTATAAACGTCAAGAGGATGGTAGCCTCATCCAAACAGATCTAGATCAGCATAGTGGACAAGGTCCTCATGAAAACCAAACTTCCCCACATGTACACTATACAGACCTAACACCTGACCAGTATCTCGTCACATGTGATCTAGGTACAGATGAAGTAACGACCTATGATATTAGTCCAGAAGGAAAACTAAGTAAACTCTACACTTATCACAGCCAAGCTGGAGCAGGTGCTCGCCACATTGTTTTCCACCACCACTATAAGATTGCCTATCTCATCTGCGAACTGAATAGCACCATAGAGGTCTTGATTTATGATGGGGTTGGTGAATTTGAACGCATGCAAGTTATTTCAACCTTACCAGATGGATACGAAGGCTTTAATGCTACTGCTGCCATTCGTCTTTCAAAAGATGGCAAATACCTCTATGCATCCAACCGAGGTCATGATTCCATTGCAGTCTATACAATCCTCGCTGATGGTAGCTTGGAATTATTAGAGATTGTACCAAGCC
Source organism: Streptococcus oralis (assembly GCF_023110055.1). GTDB lineage: Bacteria > Bacillota > Bacilli > Lactobacillales > Streptococcaceae > Streptococcus > Streptococcus oralis_BY. The sequence goes on from NZ_JALDVG010000001.1 coordinate 669,956, forward strand.
ATGGTAAAAATCCACGTGATTTCGACCTAACTCCTGATCAAGAGTTTCTCATTGCTGTTCATCAAGATTCTGATAACGCAACCGTCTTTAAGCGTAATCCTAAAAGTGGTCGTCTTGCAGAACTTTCTAACGACTTCCATGTCCCTGAAGCAGTCTGCATCAGCTTCCCACATTAAAAAAAATGAACTTGAGTTTCAAGTTCATTTTTTTATAGTCTATTTCCGACATTGATACGGTTGATAGCACGTTGCAATGCGATTTTTGCACGACGCTCTTGGTCAATCAAGTGTTTATCATGGGCTTCTTCGATTTCTCGTTCAGCTCGAAGTTTCGCGCGTTCTGCACGACTGATATCAATATCACGAGCACGCTCTGCTGAGTCTGCTACAATGGTAATGATATCATTAGCAATCTCGATAATTCCTCCGTTCACTGCAATCCAGTTCACATGAGTATCATCATCGATACGTTTTACCTTCACTTCATCAACCGCTAAAACAGCAATCATATTTTCATGTCGTGGCAAGATCCCCATCTCACCATCCAGAGTTCGTACCGATACAAAGCTGGCATGGTGATCATAGACGAGGCCATCTGGTGTCACGATCTGGACAGTTAAATGAGCCATAGATCACCTCTTAAAATCCCATTTTTTCTGCCTTAGCAATGACGTCTTCGATTGAACCGACACCACGGAAGGCATCTTCTGGTAACTGGTCATGTTTTCCTTCAAGGATTTCCTTAAAGCCACGAACTGTTTCCGCTACTGGCACATAAGAACCAGGTTGACCAGTAAATTGTTCTGCAACGTTAAAGTTTTGAGACAAGAAGAACTGGATACGACGGGCACGTGCAACCAAGGTCTTTTCTTCATCAGAAAGTTCATCCATACCAAGGATAGCAATGATATCTTGCAATTCATGGTAACGTTGAAGGACACGTTTAACCTCAGCAGCAACTGCGTAGTGCTCCTCACCAACAATCTCAGGTGCCAAGGCACGAGAGCTTGAAGCCAACGGATCAACGGCTGGGTAGATACCCAACTGTACCAACTTACGTTCCAAGTTTGTAGTTGAATCCAAGTGAGCAAAAGCTGTTGCTGGCGCAGGGTCAGTATAGTCATCCGCAGGCACGTAGATAGCCTGGATAGAGGTTACAGAACCCTTCTTGGTTGATGTGATACGCTCTTGCAATTGACCCATTTCCGTAGCAAGTGTTGGCTGGTAACCAACGGCTGAAGGCATACGACCCAAAAGGGCAGATACTTCTGAACCAGCTTGAGTGAAACGGAAGATATTATCAATAAAGAGAAGCACATCTTGGCCTTCTACATCACGGAAGTATTCGGCGATTGTCAAACCAGTAAGGGCAACACGCATACGGGCTCCTGGTGGCTCATTCATCTGACCAAATACCATGGCTGTTTTCTCGATAACGCCTGATTCTTTCATTTCCCAGTAAAGGTCATTCCCTTCACGAGTACGTTCTCCAACACCGGTAAATACTGAAATACCACCGTGTTCTTGGGCAATGTTGTGAATCAATTCTTGAATCAAGACAGTTTTACCAACTCCGGCACCACCAAAGAGTCCAACTTTCCCACCTTTAAGGTAAGGGGCAAGAAGGTCGATAACCTTAATCCCTGTTTCCAAAATTTCAGATGAGGTAGACAATTCATCAAAAGTTGGAGCTTTCTTATGAATTGGCTGACGCTCAGCGTCCTCAGCGAAAGGAGCATCCAAGTCAATGGTATCTCCCAAAACGTTGAAGACACGTCCCAAAGTTTCTTTACCTACTGGAACGGAGATTGGACGTCCTGTGTCCAAAACTTCCATTCCACGAGTCAAACCATCTGTTGATTCCATGGCGATCGTACGAACCATACCATCACCCAACTCCAAGGCTACTTCAAGGACGATTTTTGTTTTTCTTTCGTCATTTTTGTAGACGACAAGTGCATTATTAATCTCAGGAAGTGTTTCCCCTGCTGCAAACAAGACGTCTACAACGGGTCCGATAACCTGAGCAATTTTACCTGAACTCATCTCCTTCTCCTATTCTATATAAGATACTGTCGGTTCCTAGCTCAACTAGGTCCTAAGTTCATTTTGATACGAGGGAGGCAAAGCCTTATTCTAAGGCACTAGCCCCCGCTACGATTTCTGTAATTTCTTGTGTAATCGCCGCTTGTCTAGCACGGTTATACTGAATTGTCAAATCATTGATGACCTTTTTGGCATTATCGGTCGCCGTTTGCATGGCTGTCATACCTGCAGCATTCTCAGCTGTCTTGGCATCGATAATAGCCCCGTAAATCATACTTTCGGCATACTGTGGCAACAACTGCTCTAGAATCTCATCACGGCTCGTTTCCAACTCAAAGGTCAAGCTATACTCTTCATCCGCTTCATTTGGATCCAAGTCAACAATCGGAAGCATTTGTTCCACACGCATTTGACTTGTGAGAGTATTGACATGATGGTTGTAGCAGACGTACAATTCATCAAAAAGTTCGTTTTGGTACATCTCAATCGTTTTTGAAATAATTTTACGAACTTCATCAAAACTAGGTTGATCCGCCAAGCCACGTAGTTCATAGATTGGCTGAATACCACGAGCCTTAAAGAAATCAGCACCCATACCACCAATACAGATTATCTCAAAATCTTTACCATCTGGATGGTATTCTTCTTTCAACTCCATAACGGCTTTAAGGATGGAAGCATTATAACCTCCAACCAAGCCACGGTCTGAAGTGATAACGATATAGCCTGTTTTCTTAACTGGGCGACTGATGAGCATCGGATTGGTAGAACCACCAGATCCGTTACCATGCAGAATATCCGTCAAAAGCTTACGAACTTTCTGAGCATAAACTTGGAAGTTGCGCGCTGCTTCTTCAGAGCGACCTAACTTGGCAGCCGATACCATTTGCATGGCATTAGTGATTTGACTCGTATTTTTGGTTGAGGCGATTTTTGTTTTAATATCATTTAGAGATACTGCCATCTGACACCTCTATTCTTATTGGAAGCTGGATTGATTGAGAAACTCTGTAATCGCAGCATCCAAGACTGCTTCTTCTGGCAAGTCTTTTGTTTCACGAATGGTTTCCAAAATCTCTGGATAATGAGCATCAAAGAAAGTATGGAACTCTTCCTCAAAACGAACAATGTCATCTACTGGAATCGTATCCAAGAAACCATGTGTCAAAGCATAGAGAATGGTTACTTGTTTCTCAACAGGTAGTGGTTTATGAACAGGTTGTTTCAATACTTCCACAGTACGACGTCCACGGTTCAACTTAGCCTGTGTTGCTGCATCCAAGTCAGAACCAAACTTAGTGAAGGCTTCCAACTCACGGTATGAAGCAAGGTCGATACGAAGTGTACCAGCTACTTTCTTCATGGCTTTGATTTGTGCCGAACCACCTACACGGGATACAGACGAACCCGCATCAATGGCTGGACGAATACCCGCATTGAAGAGACCATCACCAAGGAAGATTTGTCCATCAGTGATAGAGATCACGTTGGTTGCGATATAGGCAGAGATATCTCCTGCTTGTGTCTCGATAAATGGTAGGGCTGTAATAGATCCACCTCCAAGTTCATCAGAAACTTTAGCTGAGCGCTCAAGCAAACGGCTGTGAAGGTAGAAAACATCCCCTGGGAAGGCTTCACGACCTGGTGGACGACGAAGCAAGAGGGAAAGCTCACGATAAGCGACCGCTTGTTTTGAAAGATCATCGTAAACAATCAAAACATGCTTGCCTTGGTACATAAATTCTTCCGCCATAGCAACTCCAGCATAAGGAGCTAGGAAGAGCAATGGAGATGGTTGTGAAGCAGAGGCTGTCACAACGATTGTATAGTCCAAGGCACCGTACTGACGAAGTGTTTCCACTTGTGTACGGACTGTTGATTCTTTTTGTCCAATCGCTACGTAGATACAGATCATATCTTGCCCTTTTTGGTTCAAGATTGTATCAATCGCAATGGTTGTTTTCCCTGTCTGACGGTCACCGATAATCAACTCACGTTGACCACGACCAATCGGTACAAGGGCGTCAATAGCTTTCAAACCTGTTTGCAATGGTTCTGATACAGACTTACGCTCCATAACACCAGGAGCTGGTGCTTCTACTGGACGAGTCTTGTCAGTATGGATTTCTCCGAGACCATCAACGGGACGACCAAGTGGATCCACAACACGTCCAATCAAGTTATCACCGACAGGAACTTCCATGATTTTACCCGTGCGACGGATAGTGTCTCCTTCACGGATATCCGTGAAGTCACCGAGAATGATGATCCCAACGTCTGTTGATTCCAAGTTTTGCGCCATACCATAAGAGCCGTTTTCAAAAATCAAGAGCTCTCCACTCATGGCATTTTCAAGGCCGTGGGCACGCGCAATACCGTCCCCGATATAGGTTACAACACCAGTTTCAGTCACATCAAAAATGGGTTTGAAATTTTCAATTTGTTGCTTAATTAAAGCGCTGATTTCTTGTGCGTTAATTGCCAAAAGAACACCACTTTCTATTTCAAATTTTCTTTAACAACACGAAGTTGCTGTTTAATACTCACATCAATTGTCTTGTGATTGGCAAAAATGACAAAACCACCAATGAGACTTTCATCGATTTGTTCTTTGATAGTCCGAACTTTCAGAGACATTTTTTTCTCAATCAAAGGAAGCAATCGCGCCTTCTGGTCATCTGTTAATGGATGAGCGGAGGCAATCGTTACTTCAAATCGATTCGTTTCTTTTTCAAGTCGACTCAAACAATCTACAATTACTTCATAAAATAAATTTGCTCTGTGATTGTATAGCAGCACCTGAAAAAAGTTTTGCATTAATGGTGACACTGAGTCTTGGAAGAAACGAACGGTTTTTTCCTTATCCGACTCACCTACTGCCACTTGACCTAAAAAAGAAGGCAAGTCTGTTTCTTCTGCGACTTGCTTGATTTGAGCTAAGTCAGAAAAGATACGGTCTTCTTCTCCCTTTTCAATCACCAATTGGACAAAAGGCATGCTGTATTTTTCAATTACCTTTACTGTCTTTTTGTCCATTAAGCTTCTCCTAGCTGATCGATGTACTGATCAATGAGTTCTTTATGGGCTTGTCCGTCAAGGTTTTGTGAGATGATTTTACCAGCGAGACTAATCGTCAAATCTGCTACCTCACCCTTAACGCTTTGTAAAGCTTCCGCTTTATTTTGAGCAATTTCTTGGTTAGCTTTTTCTTTCAAGCGTCCTGCTTCCAGTTTCGCCTCAGCCAAGATGTCAGCTCTACTTTTCTCAGCTGTTTCCTTTGCATTCTCGATAATTGTCTTAGCTTCCGAACGGCTACCTGCCAACTCAGCTTCACGTTTGCTAGCGAGTTCTTCGGCCTTCTTACGGGCAGCTTCTGCTCCGTCAATATCTGAAGAAATTTTTTCAGCACGTTCATCTAAAATATTGGTAAGATTTCCCCAGGCATATTTTTTCACTAAAAAAATTAATAAAAGGAAGGAACCAGCGATAAGAATAAAGTCACCAATAATGGTACTAATAGTTAAATCCATCTTCTAATCCTCCTCTACTTACTCTTCCCCAGCATTTATCTTCTTACCAATGTACATCGATGACAACATGGTAAAGACATAGGCTTGAATACATGAAATGAAAATCGAAAAGGCTGTCCATAACATGTTTGCGATAAAGGCAAAAGGATACCAATACAAAGCATTTTGTGACAAGGCTAATAGCAATCCAGCTAAGACCTCACCGGCAAAAATATTTCCGTAGATCCGAATCGCCAAGGAAGCAAAATTGGTGAACTCTTCTAAAATGTTCATCGGAGTCATAAAGCCAGGTGTAACAAATGCTCTCAAATATTCTTTAACGCCTCTACGACGAACTCCTTCTACATGGGCGATCAAAGTGATCAAGAATGATAGGGATAAATCGTATCCAAGGTTGGCTGTTGGGGAAGTCCACAAGTTATAACCGTTTGTTGTTTGTACTTTTGCCATTAAGCCGATATTATTGGCAACCAAGATAAACAGAAATAGAGAAAACAGAAATAAGGAATAATCCTTGATGTATGATTCTCCAATGTTTGGTTTGGTAAAACCAATCACAAAGTCGTAAATCATCTCAAGAGCATTTTGTTTGCCCTTTGGACGGATGGTCATTTTACGACTTGCCCAGTAGACAAAGGCAAAAACCATCAAAACAGTTACAAGAGACATGGCAAGCAGGGTCAAATCAAAGGATATTGGTCCAATATTAACGGTTGGATTCAAACTTTCTTCCATGGTTTGACACCTCCATTTCTAAATAGAGTTGTCTATTTAATGACAAATGACATCGCCAAGGTTACAAAGAATGTTCCTTCGATAAAGGCAATTCCCATGATCATCAAACTACGCAATTGTGGGATGATGTCTGGTTGGCGTGCTGCAGACTTGAACAAACCGTTCATCAAAAATCCTTCTGCAAGGGATACACCCATACAGGCAAGACATAGACCGAAAAATGTTAAATTCATGATGAATTCTCCTTTTTATTTAAATTTACTTCCTTAGTTTAGTCCTAAAATTTGTTTTTGTCAACTTTTTACTAACATTGAAAGCGTTTCATATGATTTATTTCTATTTTTGCTGTTTTTACCCCATTCTATAGAAAGTTTTTCCATTTTAGATTGCGAATTTTTCTTGATTTTACTCTATTTTCTGAAACAAACTGAAAAATCCAAGTTAAGAACTTGGATCGATTCATTTTATTTAAAATAGTAGGAATAGTGTTGTTTACAACCTGGATTAAATGGTGCACTGCAGTAAGGACAAGCCATCTGTTTTTGGTATTCTTGGAAAGTCATTGTCCTCTTACAAACCCCACATAAAATCGGTCGATCCTCAGAAAGCGCCAAGGGATAGGGCGAAAACACATGCGTTTCTATAGCATTATGGCACTGATAACAAGCATAATATTTTTTACACTCATAGCACTGGAGGGAAACGATGTCCTTTTCGCTATGATAATGAACACATCTTCCTTCATCATCAACTAACAAACCTTGTGCTTGATTCATTCACTTTTCCTTCTCTAGGCACGAACTGTGACGCTGGTTCCATCTTCCTTATAGAGATTGATGAGACCTTCCTTGAGAGCGCGGACCATATCCCCAGCTTGAACAGGTTGTGGAACCTTAATGGTCAAGAGTTCCATTGGATTTGGGGCTCGGTCGATTTTATTGCCCTTGGCATCATGAAGATCTTCGATATAAGTATCAAAATGACGGAAACCTGGTCCATAAAACTCCACTTGGTCGCCTTCGTTGATGACATTCCGTTGACGAATGGTTGCCGTTTGAGTCGCATCATCATACGCTACCACTTCAGCGACAAACTTATATTCAGGAATTTTACGACGAGCGCCAAATAACTGTTCATTTTCTGTAGGTGTACCATAGTAGAAACCTGTTGCCAATTCACGTTGAGCAACCTTCCACATCTCGTCTACCAAGTCTTGTTTGATGGCTTCAAATTTCTCAGGACTTTCGAGATAAGCATCTACAGCCGCCTTGTAACAGTTGGTCACAGTTGAAACATAGTGGATAGATTTCATGCGGCCTTCAATCTTAAGACTGTCCACACCGTTTTCGATCATATCTGGAATATGGTCAATCATAGACATGTCAACGGCTGACATTGAAAATTCTTCTGGGATTTCACCTTTCAGACTTTTACGTTCTTGACCAAAGGGCATGTCATAAAGATCGTATTTCCAACGACAAGACTGAGAACAACCACCACGGTTGGCATCACGCATACTCATGTGGTTTGAGAGCGTACAGCGACCTGAGTAAGAAATACACATGGCTCCATGGACAAAGGCCTCAATCTCAACATCAGTACGTTTGCGAATCTCTGCCAATTCTTCCATTGAAACTTCACGGGCCAAAACCACGCGAGTTAGACCAAGTTCTTTCCAGAACTCTAAAGTTTCATAGTTCGTCGCACTGGCTTGGGTTGAAAGGTGGATTTCAAGACCTGGTGCTTCTGTTGCTGCAATCATAATCAAGGCTGGATCTGACACGATAACTGCGGCAATCCCAATGTCACGCAACTTACGGAACCATTCTCCAGCACCAGCTTCGTTTCCTTCGTGCATAACCATGTTAGCAGCCACATAGACCTTGGCACCGTACTTAGCAGCAAACTGCACGCCTTCTTCCATCTGTTCAAAGGTGAAGTTTCCTGCACGGCTACGAAGACCATAGGCTTGCCCACCGATAAAGACTGCGTCCGCACCATATTGGACAGCTACTTTCAGCTTCTCTAAAGTTCCTGCAGGTGATAAAACCTCAGGACGTTTTAATGTTTTTGTCATTTTTTCTCCTATTTGCAATATAAAAGTTTGACGTTTTTCCTTCTCATTTTATAGTAAATAAGCGATAAAATCAAGCCTAGACAGATTGTTTTGACAATTCTAATCTTTTCTAAAACAAAAAACTAGCCTTTCTAGACTAGTTGTTCTCAAGATAAAATTCAAAGCGTTCACCAACGTATTGGCTCTTTACATACTCGAAAGCCGTCCCATCTTCAAGATAAGAGACCTGAGTCAAGGCTAAAATGGCATGCCCCTTTTCGACTTCTAGATAGTGAGCAATTTTTTCCTTAGCCAATCTCGCATAAATGGTCTGTTGGGATTTGCCAATCCGGTAGCCATGTTGTTGCAAGGTTTGGAAGAAATGACTGGTGATTTCTTCTTTTTTGAAATCCTTAATGAATTTCTCAGGAATGGATGCGACTTCATAGACTAGTGGAACTTGGTCAGCGTAACGCACCCGTTCCATGCGGATAATATTCTCTGTTGGAGTAATCCCTAGCTTAGCGACCTCTTGCTCATTTGGAATGGTTCTTCTGTAAGAAATGAGTTGACTAGAAGGGACTTTACCTTGAGATTTGACAATCTCCGTAAAACTAGTCGTTCCCCGCATTTTTTCTTGGACACGAGTGCTAGAGACAAAGGTTCCACTTCCTACACGACGCTCCAAAACTCCTTCCTCAACCAAGAGAGAGATAGCCTGGCGTAATGTCATCCGGCTAACTTGAAACTGTTCAGCTAAATCTCGCTCACTTGGAAGTCTCTCTCCGATTTTCCAATGATGCTCATCTATATCCTTCTTGATCTGATCATGGATTTTCATATAAGCTGGTAACATGATTCTCACTTCTTTTCTTTATTTTCTCCATTGTACCGTATTTGCTAAGAAAAAGTCAAACTTTGCCTTGTTTAGTTGGTAATTTACCCCTATTTGTGATAGAATATTGAAAAAGATATTTCTTTTGAGAAAGGAAAAAGATGAGCAACATTTCAACTGATTTGCAAGATGTCGAAAAAATCATCGTGCTGGACTATGGTAGCCAATACAACCAGCTGATTTCACGCCGTATTCGTGAAATTGGTGTTTTTTCAGAGCTAAAAAGTCATAAAATCTCAGCTGCAGAGGTTCGTGCGATTAACCCTGTAGGGATCATCCTCTCTGGTGGACCAAACTCTGTATACGAAGATGGTTCATTTGATATTGACCCAGAAATTTTTGAACTTGGTATTCCAATTTTGGGAATCTGCTACGGTATGCAACTTTTAACTCATAAACTTGGAGGAAAAGTTGTCCCTGCTGGTGATGCTGGTAACCGTGAGTATGGCCAATCACCACTTACTCATACCACTTCAGCCCTCTTTGAAGGAACTCCTGAAGAACAGATTGTGTTGATGAGCCATGGCGATGCTGTTACAGAGATCCCAGCTGATTTCGTTCGTACTGGAACTTCTGCTGACTGTCCTTATGCAGCTATTGAAAACCCCGACAAGCACATCTATGGTATCCAATTCCACCCAGAAGTTCGCCATTCTGTATACGGGAATGATATCCTTCGCAACTTTGCCCTTAACATCTGTAAGGCTAAAGGCGACTGGTCAATGGACAACTTTATCGATATGCAGATCAAGAAAATCCGTGAAACTGTAGGTGACAAGCGTGTTCTTCTCGGTCTATCAGGTGGTGTTGACTCTTCTGTTGTTGGCGTTCTTCTCCAAAAAGCGATCGGTGATCAATTGATCTGTATCTTTGTGGATCATGGGCTTCTCCGTAAGGGAGAAGCTGATCAAGTTATGAACATGCTTGGTGGTAAGTTTGGTTTGAATATCGTCAAAGCAGACGCTGCAAAACGCTTCCTTGATAAACTTGCTGGCGTTTCTGACCCTGAACAAAAACGTAAAATTATCGGTAACGAATTTGTTTATGTCTTTGATGACGAAGCAAGCAAGCTAAAAGATGTAAAATTCCTTGCTCAAGGAACGCTTTACACTGACGTGATTGAGTCTGGTACAGATACTGCTCAAACCATCAAATCACACCACAATGTTGGTGGTCTTCCAGAAGACATGCAGTTTGAATTAATTGAACCATTGAACACTCTTTATAAAGACGAAGTCCGTGCCCTTGGTACAGAACTTGGTATGCCAGACCACATTGTATGGCGCCAACCATTCCCAGGACCAGGACTTGCTATCCGTGTCATGGGTGAAATCACTGAAGAAAAACTAGAAACTGTTCGTGAGTCTGATGCTATCCTTCGTGAAGAAATCGCTAAAGCTGGTCTTGACCGCGATATCTGGCAATACTTCACTGTCAACACAGGCGTTCGTTCAGTCGGTGTTATGGGTGATGGTCGTACTTACGACTACACGATTGCCATCCGCGCTATCACTTCTATCGATGGTATGACAGCTGATTTCGCGAAAATTCCATGGGAAGTCCTTCAAAAGATCTCTGTACGTATCGTAAATGAAGTAGATCACGTTAACCGTATCGTCTACGACATTACAAGTAAACCACCTGCAACCGTTGAGTGGGAATAACAGAAGCAAATATGTTACTGTTACGAAACGCATGAAAACACAGGGGATTGAGCAATTTTGATGTAGTAAAATTCTCTAAATGATACTGTTTTGATACTGAAAACAAGAAAAAGCAGGTCTGAAAGGGAGTTGTTGAATTTAGGTTAATAGTATAGAAAGCCTTCCATCATTTTGGTGGGAGGCTTTTGTGGAAGTAGTGAGTGACACAAAACTGAATTTTGGGAGGTAGATATAAATGGATATTGTGAAAAATAATCTTACCAATCTCATACCAATTGTTAATCCAGCATTAAAAATTGAGAAAGGTATTAAATTAGCTATTATGTATAGGATTCTTCCTACCACAGAAATCGACTCTTCAGAATTAGTAAAAGAAGCATATAAAAAATTATATGGTGAAAATATTCCGGAATCGGCAGATACAATATTTAATGCTTTCATTCCTTTTTTGGATTTTTGTAGAGCAAAATTAATTTTATTAAATCATAATGTTAGAAATCTTGAACAAGAAGAATTACTAAGACTTGTATATCTTCATTTAGATGAAATTTTTAACGGATATAGTGATTTGGAATCATTATTTAATAGATATTTTGATTTAATGTATTCATTCTCAAATATGATGCCTGTACCAAAATACTTTAATGGAAGCGATAATAAGAATGGTAAGGGAACATGGGAACTAAATAAGGATTATCCTTCAATTTATTATAAAAATCTTGAGGATGAAGATTCTTCAATAGATAATGTAACAGAGATGAAAAAATGGTTGGATGAAAATATGGAAAAATATAGAATCGAACAAATGTATATGCTTGAACCTCCATATCCTATCGATGAATACTATGGGTATAATGATGATAAATTAGATAATTTAATTAGTTTTATTAAGAATGCAATCAGGTTAATTGAAGATAGATTCAATTAAGTTAATTGAATAGTCATATTATAAAAAGCACATAACTTTAAGATTGTAAAATCTTTCAGCTATGTGCTTTTTCTGTGCTTGTTTTAAATCCAGCGCAACTTTGGCATTTATTCCGCTTTTATATAACTTTACATTGCTTTCCTCAAAGGGAACATAATCTTTTTTCAGACTGTCAGGGTAGTTTGCCTTCCAATCCTGCAAGGCTTCTTTAGTGATTTCATTGTTTTCATACTTCTGTTTCATTTTCTTCCAATCTTCAAGCATAATTCGTATTCTCAAAATAGCTTCACTGCCGAAATATATACCTGTAGTAGTATATCAGAGATCTTCGTCATTCATAATAACCTGTCTTATATTAACCTCAATACTGTCATCCAACTTAAATAAAAATCGCATAAGGTCATGCTCCGTGTACGGAAAGGCAGGTTCTTTCAGATAATCTTTATTTACATGGAGTGCAGCGGAAATATTTTCTAAGACATCATATTTAGGAGTGCGAATATCAAGCTCATATTGTCTGATTCTAACATCATCTAAATGCGTTCTGTCTCCTAATGCTTTTTGAGTGATTCTCCGTAGTTCACGGAATTTCTTTATCAATTTACCCAAACTCAATTTTATCACCGCCTTAGGAACAAATATGCTATGGTAATTATTGAGTTTGAATAGTTTTCCTTTTAGTAATATGTAAAACCACTGAATCTCACTGCTTCAGTGGTTTTTCTTTCAATTTTGAAATTCGATGGTTTCAAGGTTGTAGGAATGCCTACAACTCCTTACTTCTCTTTTTAAATTCCTGAAACCATGCTATAATATAATCAGTATAAGTCCAATAAACTGACCATCGAAGTCAGCGATAAAGATTTCTTACATCATCCGTAAGTGTTATTCTACTCTGATTCATACTATAATGAAAGTAACAAAAGATGGAGGTGTTTCACATGGAAACCATTTTACGAGTAGAATCATTAACAAAGCATTATGGGAAAGAGCCGAATAGCACCAAGGCCTTGAACGGCATATCTTTTCAAGTTGTAAAAGGTGAGTTCTTAGGAATTATGGGGAGTAGCGGTTCTGGGAAAACAACCCTTCTTAACTGTCTCGCCACAATCATCAAGCCAACTGACGGCTCTATTCAAATGCAAGAAAAAGATTTAGGTCAGTTAAAAGGGAACCAGTTAGCTGATTATCGTGGCAAGGAAATTGGTTACCTCTTTCAAAATTTTGAGCTCTTGGACAATCTTACGGCCAAAGAAAATATTTTACTCCCCTTGTCTTTGCACAAGGTCGATGCCGACGAAAGCAAGGTTCGGTTAGAATTGCTTTCCCAGTATCTGGATATTTCTGAACTTCTGGATAAGTTCCCTTCTCAATTATCAGGTGGTCAACGACAAAGGGTAGCTGCTGCTCGTGCCTTGATTTTAGACCCTAAAATTGTATTTGCGGATGAGCCCACTGGGGCTTTGGACTCTAAAAATGCAAGCATTTTGATGCAGAAACTATCTGAAATGAATCAAGTGGAAGAAACCACCATTCTCATGGTTACCCACGATTCAGTTGCAGCCAGCTTTTGCAACCGCATCTTGTTTATCCAAGACGGAAAACTATTCCATGAAATCCGTCGTGATTATCCAAGAGAAAGTCAAGAAGACTTCTACCACAGAATACTAAAGGTCATTGCAGCCCTAGCTGGAGGTGATGGCAATGTTTTCTAAATTAGTCTCAAGAAATAGCAAGAGAGATCGAAAGAATAACAGCTTGTATTTTAGTTCTATGGTTCTTTCCATCATCTCCTTTTACATCATCCTTTCTTTGTCTCATCAAGATGTGATGATCTTTCTCAAACAAATAGAAAGTGACGCTGTAAATAAACTCTTTAGCATGATTCCCATTCTTTATGTAGCAACACTCTTTATCCTCTTTTTTCTAGTCTATTTCGCAAGCAGTATGCAGATGGAAAGAAGAAAACATGAATTTGGTGTTTATCTCACACTAGGCATGCGGAGAGGTAAACTGTTCTTACTGCTCCTACTCGAGGATTTGAGAAACAGCATCCTTGCTCTTGGAATAGGCCTTCCTATTGCCATCTTGATTTCAGAACTGATTAGCCTAATAACCGCTAAAATTGTTGGGTTGGGGATTATTGAACATCAATTTTCTCTATCTACTACAGCTCTAGTCTATACAGTCATCGGCTTCCTAGCTGTTAAATTAGTCGTCTTTGTTCTTTTAAGTGCAAAAACAGCCAATAAGGAAATCGGAGATCTTCTTGCCTATTCTCCTTCTGGTATGAAGAAACTACTTCCCAAAGGGGTATACCTTCTTACTTCCGTCCTCGGAATCTTGCTTCTCGGAACAGCCTATTACTTGGGGATGAGTAGACGAGCTTGGGAAAGTGTCATAACCATGGGCTTCACTGTTCTCTTGGGAACTTTTGGAACTATCCTACTCTTCTTTGGTATGCGTTTATTTATAGACTTTTTGGTTAAGCTTGGAAGCAATCGAAAACTCCACACCTATAATTTTAGACAGATTCAGGAATTAGTTATCCAGCACTCAACTATACTGGCCATCTGCTCCCTCTTAATCTTCTCTGCCTTGTGCCTCTTTGGAGCAGGTATTGCTATTTCAAGTGGCAATTCAGGCAATCAAACCCACGTATTGGATTATACATTTAGAGATAGCAAGCAGGAAACAGACGAAAATCTTGATATAGACAAAGTTAAAAAAGAGCTTGAAGCTGCAGGACTAGCATCACAGTTTTCAAAGATTCTGCAAATCAAAGTTGGCAAACCGAAAGAACACGAGTCCGTGTCCTTCGAAGAGATCATCAAGGAGTTGAAAAAGCAAAAAGGCAGCAAGAACATGGAAATTTTGCTCCAAAGATTTAAACAGTCTACTACTTCCCACCTCATACCAGTTTCCGAATACAATGAACTTAGAAAGGCTGCCAATCTCCCTCCTATAGAATTAACTAGCAGGGAAGCCTACTTGTATATGGGGAAAGATTTTCTCCCAGATGAAAGTCTCGTCAACTCTGTTCTGAAGACGAAGCCTCAAATCAAAGTCATGGGGAATGAGGTAAAATTGATTGGAGAGGTTCAGTCTTTACCGATTGTAACGGATCGTGAAATCACCCTCTCTGTTGCCCTCATAGTCCCAGATGAAGTCTTTATGAACTATACAGACGGTCGCTACTCGAACTATGTCAGCGGTATCTTAGCTCCTGAGCTAGTCAAGGAAAAAGGCCTGATGAGGGCTATCTCAGATACCAATGAAAAGCTAAATCAAACCTCTCTTGGCTATGAAAGCTATATACAAAATATGGGAAGACAATTATTTTACATTATCTCTGCTAGCTATATCACCATCTATCTGGCTATCATCTTCCTTGTTGTCGCAAATACAATTATAGGCGTTCAGTTTTTGATGGGACAAAGACAATCCTACAGACGATACCAAACCTTGATCCATCTCGGAGCCAACTACGAAACTCTTTGTAAATCTTCAGAAAAGCAAATCAACTGGTATTTTGGTCTACCAATAGCCCTTGCACTTATCAGTAGTAGCTTCGGAGTAAGCTCCCTCCTCACAGGAATAGTACCCGCTAGCGCAAGAATGGCCATGGGGCAGAAATTTATCACAGCCATGCTGATAGTACTTCTCTTAACTGGATTTGAAATCATCTATATAAGAATTGTAAAGAAAAATAGCAACAAGTACTTGTTGTCCTTAATGGAACCTAAAAGAGATGAATAAGGTAAAATAAATTAGGAAAAGGAGGAACCGGTATGAAGCATATTCTGGTTATTGAAGATGAAGCCTTGATTCGAGATGAAATTGTTATTTTGTTAGAGAAAACGGGTTATCAAGTTGATAAGTTGACTGACTTCAAAGATACAAGCCAGCAAGTATTGCAATACGATACGGATTTAATCATACTGGATTTGAATTTGCCGGGAGAAACAGGTTTTCAAATTTGTAAAAATCTCAAGTCCAAACGCTCTGTGCCCATATTGGTTCTCACCTCCCGTGAACAACTAAAAGATGAGATTTACGCCCTGAAATTAGGGGCAGATGAGTATCTAACAAAGCCTTTCAAGAAAGAAAGATTTTTGGCACGTATAGAAAATATCTTGAAACGCTATGAAGGCAGACAAAATCTACTTGAAAAAGATAATTTTCTGCTGGATAGACAGACCTATACCCTTTATATCAATGGACACTCGATTTTACTCCCCCAAAATCAAGGGAAATTGTTAGAAACCTTATTGGTTACTAATGCTCCTGTCGTCACAAAAGAAGAACTAAGTATGAAACTGTGGAATACAACTGAGTTCATCGATGAAAATGCCCTACAAGTGAACATTGCAAGACTAAAAAAGGTGATGAAACAGGCTGGCATTGCCCTTCAAGTCAAGTCCGTCAGAGGTATTGGTTACAAGCTTGAAGAGGTAAGTCCAGATGAAACATAATCTAAAATATCTAGCTAGTTATCTGCCTTGGTTACTTGTTCTCTTAGCATTTGATCTATTTACAGCTGTCCTGCTTTGGCTTTCAGATGTGAGAATGTTTCAAGCCCTCATCCTTCTCTATATTTTAGCCACCGTCCTGCTTTTTTTCATCCTATCATTCTTACTCATAAAAACAGAAAGAAAAAAATCATCTGCCTATAAAGCCTTCATAGCCAATCCCAAGACGGATACTGAGCTTGAATTATTGCATTTATCAAGTGCCTCAGAAAAAGAAAGCATTGAAAAAATAGCAGATACACTTTATCAAAAGCAGGCTGAAATAGGAAAACTCAACTCATTACTAGCCGAGTATGAGGACTATGTTGAAAAATGGGCGCATGAGATTAAACTCCCTCTGTCGCTTCTTTCCCTCCTTTTGGACAATCAAAGCGACCAGTTGCCTGAGGATACAGCTTTTAAGTTGGACTATGTGAAAAAGCAAATCCAAGAAAATGTATCACAGATCCTATTCTACTACAGGGTGAAAAGTGAGAAAAATGATTTTCTATTTGAATACCTTGACCTAGAAGAGTGTATCCAAGATCTTTTGGAAAACTTTGATCCCTTGCTCAAAGAAAAGAAATTTACGATTAAGGTAGAAAACATACAAGGAATCTGCTACACCGATCAACGCAGTTTTGAATTTATCCTCTCTCAAATCCTAGCCAACTCCATTAAATATAGCTCCGACAAACCCGAACTCAATATTTATATATCAAAAGACAAGGGACGTACAAGTCTGATTATTAGGGATAATGGCTGCGGAGTTAAAGCTTGTGACTTCCCTCATATCTTTGAGAAAGGTTTTACAGGTGATTCAGGAGAGACAAGGAAAAAATCAACAGGCATGGGCCTATATCTGGTCAAACAATTAGCAGATGCTTTAAAAATCGAAATCACAGTAAAATCCGAATGGATGCAAGGCTTTGAAATCTCTCTTTCTATTTAGTCATTTTTCAATTAAGAAAATTGCCTAATCATAGAAAGCACATATTTTATACCAAAAAGGAAAGCACTTCTGCTTTCATTTTTTATTTACGTTTTTTCTTCGCTTTTTTCATTTTGTTGGCCATACGTTTCATAGACTGTTTCATGGCAAATTCGCCGATTTTACCTTTGAGTCCGCCACCAAACATCTGGCTCATATCTGGCATGCCTGCTCCTCCGAGACCTGACATATCCGGCATTCCACCTTGTCCCATCATGCCTTCAAGGGCAGACATATCCATCCCTCCCATATTTGGCATATTTTTTGGAAGGTTATTTGGGTTGATTCCCATCTGCTTCATCATCTTGTTCATATCCCCAGACATGACACCTTGCATGAGCTGTTTGGCCTGGTTAAAGTCCTTGATAAATTTATTGACTTCGACAAAGGTATTTCCAGAACCAGCAGCGATACGACGGCGACGACTTGGATTTAACAGATCAGGGTTTTCGCGTTCTTCAGGTGTCATAGAAGACACAATGGCACGTTTGCGCGCAATCTGGCGCTCATCCACCTTCATATTTTGAAGGGCAGGATTGTTAGCCATACCTGGAATCATCTTGAGCAAGTCTTCCATTGGCCCCATATTTTGCACCTGATCTAATTGGTCAATGAAATCATTGAAGTCAAAGGTGTTCTCACGCATCTTCTCAGCCATTTCAAGAGCTTTTTGCTCATCGTATTCTTGAGATGCTTTCTCGATCAAGGTCAGCATATCCCCCATGCCAAGGATACGACTTGACATACGATCTGGGTGGAAGGTTTCAATATCTGTTATCTTTTCACCCGTACCAGTGAACTTGATTGGTTTTCCAGTGATGTGACGAACAGACAAAGCTGCACCACCACGAGTATCCCCATCAATCTTGGTAAGAATAACCCCAGTCACTTCCAACTGAGCATTAAACTCACGCGCAACATTGGCCGCTTCCTGACCAATCATGGCATCAATGACAAGGAGGATTTCGTTTGGTTGAGCCAGTGCTTTAACATCACGAAGCTCATTCATAAGAAGTTCATCGATTTGTAAACGCCCTGCCGTATCGATCAAGACATAGTCGTTGTGATTGGCCTGCGCTTGCTCCAAACCTTGGCGAACAATTTCAACAGCAGGCACTTCTGTTCCAAGTGCAAAGACAGGAACATCGATTTGTTGTCCAAGTGTTTTCAGCTGATCGATGGCTGCTGGACGATAAATATCTGCCGCAATCATCAAAGGACGAGCATTTTCTTCCTTCTTGAGTTTATTAGCCAGCTTACCAGCAAAAGTCGTTTTACCAGCCCCTTGCAAACCGACCATCATGATAATGGTTGGAATTTTTGGTGACTTGATAATTTCTGCCGTATCGGAACCTAAAACAGCTGTCAATTCCTCATCAACGATTTTGATAATCTGTTGGGCTGGATTGAGGGTATCAATGACCTCGTGTCCGACTGCACGTTCACGAACCTTCTTGATAAAGTCCTTTACAACAGGCAAAGCAACGTCGGCTTCCAGCAAGGCCAAACGAATCTCTTTGGTTGCTTCCTGGACATCAGCCTCAGATATTTTTCCTTTTTTACGTAGATTTTTAAAGACGTTCTGTAAACGTTCTGTTAAACTTTCAAATGCCATTTTTTTCTCCTATGTTTCATTAATTCGGTGGAAAACGTCCAAAATCTTGTAAACAAACAAGTTTTTCTGGAGTGACTTCTTTCATTATCTCATTTGGATATCCCCAACAGCTAAATCCCTCTTGAAGAGCTCGAAAGATAGAATCAGACGAGAGGATTTGTAGCCTTGTGGGAAAAGGAGTCTCAGCAGCTAATAGTTTACAGGGTATACCTTTGTAGATGACTATACTCCCCATACTTATTCTCTGTTATCAATGCTTGTTAGAATTTCTATCTGCTCCTGCAGAAAGTCATCCTTGGGATAGCGCTCCAAGATCTGGTCAAAAATTTGACTACGGACAATATAGTCCGAGTACATGTGCAGTTTCATCTCATAATCTTCTAGAATCTTTTCCGTCCGCTTGATATTATCATAGACAGCCTGACGACTGACACCGAACTCTTCAGCAATCTCAGCAAGACTATAATCATCAGCATAATAGAGTTCAATATAGTTCATCTGCTTGTCTGTCAAAAGCGCCGCATAAAATTCAAAAAGGGCGTTCATACGATTGGTTTTTTCGATTTCCATAACTTTTATTATACCAAAAAAACTATTATACTGCTAGAGTAGAAGCACTTCAAATAGAGTAAGGAGAAGAAAAAAAGAACCTTGCAAGGCAAGATTCTTTTAGTGTCTGACTTAAATAATTGTTCTTCTGGGAACTTAATCGAATTAAGCTTCGATTTCTGTAACCATACCTGAACCAACAGTACGTCCACCCTCACGGATAGAGAATGTAGTACCTTGTTCTACGGCGATTGGGTGGATCAACTCAACGTCGATAGTCACGTTATCACCAGGCATTACCATTTCAGTACCTGCAGGAAGTTCGATTGAACCTGTAACGTCAGTAGTACGGAAGTAGAATTGTGGACGGTAGTTGTTGAAGAATGGAGTGTGACGTCCACCTTCTTCTTTAGTAAGGATGTAGACTTCACCTTTAAATTTAGTGTGTGGGTTGATTGAACCTGGTTTAGCGATAACTTGTCCACGTTCGATTTCGTCACGTTGAACACCACGAAGAAGGACACCTACGTTATCTCCAGCAAGACCTTCGTCAAGTTGTTTACGGAACATTTCAACACCAGTAACAACTGCTTTTTGAGTTTCTTCTTTGATACCAACGATTTCGATTTCGTCGTTGACACGAACAGTACCACGGTCGATACGTCCTGAAGCAACTGTACCACGTCCAGTGATTGAGAATACGTCTTCGACTGGAAGAAGCAATGGTTTTTCAGTGTCACGTTCTGGTTCTGGGATGTACTCATCAACAGTGTTCATCAATTCCATGATGATGTCTTCGTATTTAGAGTCACCTTCAAGAGCTTTAAGAGCTGAACCTTGGATAACTGGAAGATCGTCACCTGGGAAGTCGTATTCTGACAAGAGGTCACGGATTTCCATTTCAACCAATTCAAGCAATTCTTCGTCGTCTACCAAGTCAATTTTGTTCATGAAGACGATAAGGTGTTTAACACCAACCTGACGTGAAAGAAGGATGTGCTCACGAGTTTGTGGCATTGGTCCGTCAGTTGAAGCTACTACAAGGATAGCTCCGTCCATTTGAGCAGCACCAGTAATCATGTTTTTAACGTAGTCCGCGTGTCCTGGAGCGTCGATGTGAGCGTAGTGACGTTTTTCAGTTTCGTACTCAACGTGCGCAGTGTTGATAGTGATACCGCGTTCGCGTTCTTCTGGAGCAGCATCGATAGACGCATAGTCTTTAGGTTGGTTAACTGCTGAAGGCAAGCGACGTGCCAATACAGTTGTGATAGCTGCTGTCAAAGTAGTTTTACCGTGGTCAACGTGTCCGATAGTACCAATGTTAACGTGTGGTTTACTACGATCGTATTTTTCTTTTGCCATTTGAGTAAAAGCCTCCAATAAAATATATTTTATAGATAGACAGTAGGCAATACAGTCTAACTTTCCTTACTATTTTATCAAATTTCTGCTAAATTGCAAGTGTTTTACACATATTTTGTGAATTAATCTAAATCTTATCAAATCCTGTTCTTCTGCTTCTTTATGGCAATATGAATTCAAACTTCTTTTCGTTTGGCGATAGTCTTTTCATCAAAAAAATCAGGTCTCCCTGATTTTAATTTGATTCTGTTTTTTCCAGTTCCTTAGCTTCTTTATGGTTTTCATATAATTTCGCTAGGAACTTAGTAATTTCTTTAAAAATAGAGTAAGTAGGTACTGCTACGACCATCCCTATGACACCGTAGATATTACTTGACAGTAAAAGGAGCACCAAAATCGTAATCGGATGCACTTTCATAACCCCTCCAACGATACGTGGATAGAGAACATTTCCGTCAATCTGCTGAATAATGAGCATATAAGCAACCGCAATCAACATACGATGAGGATCTGTGAACACATTGGCAATCACCATTGGAATCAAGCCAATACTTGGACCAACATAAGGAATCAAATTTGCGATTCCAGAAAAAATAGCAAAAACTAGGGCGTACTTTAATCCGATAACGCTATAGCCAATATAGGCTAAACATCCAATAATAACCGCATCAATCGCAATTCCACTGATATAGCGCGCTATGGTTGTATTGAGATTGGTTAAAAGGCTAGAAAGATTCAATTTGTCATGTTTTAAGATGGTACGTTCCAACATTGGTAGCAACTTATGACCATCCAACAAGAAATAAATCAAGAATACAGGGGTCATAATGAGAATCAGAACCGTACTAAACAAAGCTGAAAGAACGCTTCCTAAACTGTTGCTGACGCTATTAAGGATATTCTGGAGGATATCCACATAGGAGAGATTCAGTTGTTGAATTGTTTGTTGAATATCAATATTTTGGAAGACTGGATTCATGGACAAATCGATGATCAAATCTTGTAGTCTACTATAGATGTTTTGACTAGAAATAATCAAGCTGGTCAACTGATTAATTAAAATCGGCAAGAGATAAACGACCCCAACCACGATAGCACCAATCAAGGCACAAAGAGTGACCAAGACACCAATTAGACGATTGATCTTACATCTCTTTTCTAAGAAAGTAACGACTGGATTTGTAATGTAGTAAAAAAATCCACCAAGCAAAAATGGAATCATGATGGTATTCACAACTGTTACGAAGGGAGTAATGATGGCTCCCATTTCTCTCCAAAGATAGAAAATCAGTGTTAATAATAAAATTTCAGCTGTCCAAAAAAATAATTTGTTTCTACGGAACATAGGTATCCTCCTTCTCTCTATTTTACCACATTTCTGAAAAAGATAAGATGGCTTTAGTAAAAAAGCGAGAATATTTTTTTTCTTTATGATAAAATAAAGCTAATATGAAAAAAATAATTTTATCTTTTATGACACTTTTAGTTTTTGGAACAGCTTCTACTGTTTCTGCTCAGGAGTTTGATGTTGCTGCTAAACATGCTATTGCTGTCGAGGCTACAACTGGAAAAATCCTCTATGAAAAAGATGCAAATCAGCCTGTAGAAATTGCTTCTATTACAAAACTGGTTACAGTTTATCTGGTCTATGAAGCTCTGGAACAAGGAACTATCAGCCTATCTACACCTGTTGATATTTCGGACTATCCTTACAAACTTACAACTAATTCTGAGGCGAGTAACGTCCCTATGGAAGCTCGAAATTATACTGTTGAACAACTATTAGAGGCTACAATGGTATCCAGTGCGAACAGCGCTGCGATTGCACTAGCAGAAAAGATTGCTGGTTCTGAGAAAGACTTTGTAGACAAAATGAGGGCTAAACTTCTTGAATGGGGAATTCAAGATGCAACTATTGTAAACACTACTGGTTTAAATAATGAGACACTTGGCGATAATATCTATCCGGGTTCTAAAAAAGACGATGAAAACAAGTTGAGTGCCTACGATGTTGCAATCGTCGCTCGTAACCTCATCCGAGATTACCCTCAAGTTTTGGAGATCACCAAAAAACCAACTTCTACCTTTGCAGGACTTGAAATCCACTCAACCAACTATATGTTGGAGGGAATGCCAGCCTATCGTGGTGGTATTGATGGACTAAAGACAGGTACTACTGATAAAGCTGGTGCTTCATTCGTGGGAACAACTGTTGAGAAAGGGATGCGTATTATTACGGTTGTTTTGAATGCAGATCAACAAGATACCAACCCTTATGCACGTTTTACTGCTACTTCAGCACTTTTAGATTATATTTCTGCAAACTTTGCTTTAAAAACCGTCGTTCAGAAAGGTGAAGCATACAATGATAGTAAAGTAACAGTTCTTGATGGTAAAGAAGATAATGTGACAGCTGTCGCTAAGTCAGACATTTCCATCGTCCAACGCATCGGAAGCGGTACTACACCAACTCTCCAATTCACACCGAAATCAACATCAGAAATGGCTCCACTGGAAGAAGGCAAGGTTGTCGGTACTCTGACCTATGATGACCAGGATTTGGTTGGACAGGGCTATCTTACTTCCGACAAACCATCTTTTGAAATGGTTTCTGAAAAGAAAGTAGAAAAAGCCTTCTTTTTGAAGGTTTGGTGGAATCAATTTATCCGCTTTATCAATGAAAAACTATAAAAAAATCGCGAATAATCGCGATTTTTTCTTTATTTCATTTCTTTAAAAGCCGCTTCTGCATCAGCGTTGCTAATAGCACCAAATTGGATTTTTCCGATTTTACCCTGACTGTCAATCAAGTATTCCGTTGGAATACTACGAATTTGGTAGGCTTGAAAGGTAGTTGCTTGTATATCATATAGAACTGGAATATCCTTGTAACCTTGTTCTTGGTACCATTTTGGAAAATCTTGAACTGTTTTTTCACCTTGTAGACCAGGTGCAATGACACTCAAGATTTCAAAGTCTCGATCTTGTTTGGCAGCTAGTTCCATCAACTCAGGCATGCTTTTTTTACATGGTCCACACCAAGAAGCCCAGAATTTCAAATAAACCTTTTTCCCTTTGTAGTCTGATAACTTCACTTCTTTGCCATCCATAGACTGCAAGGTAAAGTCTGGCGCATCCTTACCGACTGCGATTTGTTGTACAGCAGGTTGTTTTGGACTGCTTGTCTGTTTGGTTTCTTTTTCACCACAGGCAATCAAAAAGAATAGAGACATAATACCCAATCCTGTAAAAATAACTTTTTTCATCTTTTTCTCCTTTTATCCAAGAATTCCTGACAAGGCATTTAACTGCCCTAGCATTAATAATAATCCCATCAAAATAATCAAAGCTCCCCCGATTTTCTTTAGTAGAATCATATGGGGTTTTAATTTACTAAAATAGGGCATAATCCAGCCCGAAGCCAAGGCCAAAACAATGAAAGGAAGGGCCATTCCCAATGTGTATACTAATGTTAACACAGCTCCTTGCCAAGCACCATTGCCACCTGAAGCTGCTAGGGCCAAGACTGAACTTAAGACTGGTCCGATACAAGGGGTCCAACCAAAACTAAAGGTTATCCCAAGTAAAAAGGCTGACAGATAGTGATTAGACTTTGATTGTTTGAAGGTGACTGTCTTTTGAACCTCCAGTTTATTGAAATGCAAGATTTCCATCTGATGAAGTCCTAAAAGAATAATGACTATTCCCATAGCATAACGAAACCAGTCTGCATAGAGCATATGCCCTAGGAATCCAGCTCCAAATCCCAAAATAAAGAAAATGAGGGAGATTCCTGCAATAAAGCACAAGGTTCGAATTAAACCAGACCATGCAACGTCTCTTCCAAAAAAGCGAAAGCTTTTCGAATTCCCCTGATCATCCAGTAAAATACCAGCATAGACAGGTAGCAAAGGAAAGATACAGGGTGAAAAGAAGGACAGGATACCTGCTAAAAAAACGGATACTAGAAATATAATCGACTCCAACGAATTACCTACTTTCTCAAAATTCTAATCCTATTTTACTACAAAAGAATAAATTTGTAAGAAGTCTGCTACGCTTATTTATTTTGATAAAATTTGACACAAAAAAAGGAGCTAAGCTCCATTTTTTAATACGTTCCTTCTTCGCCTTGGCTAGTCAAGATAACTGGACCGTCTTTGGTAATCACGAACTGGTGTTCATATTGGCAAGACAGGCCGCCATCTATAGTCTTATGAGCCCAGCCAGTCTTCATATCTGTATCAATTTCCCAATCCCCAGTATTGATCATGGGTTCAATGGTTAGTACCATTCCTTCACGGAGACGGAGTCCACGGCCTGCAATACCGTAGTTAGGAACCATTGGCTCTTCGTGCATAGTTGGACCAACACCATGACCAACCAAATCACGAACGACACCGTAACCGCGACTTTCAGCGTATTCTTGAATGGCTGCACCAATATCACCGATACGATTGCCGACAACTGCTTGCTCAATTCCTACATACATAGCTTCCTTGGTTACGTCCATCAGGTTTTTCACTTCTTCAGACGGTGTACCAACCGCATAAGCCCAACATGAGTCAGCTAAACCACCAGTATAACTTTGGGTGTATTTTTTCATTTGCTCAACATTGTTGAAGTTGAGTTTAGATACATTAAGGTCGGATTTGGCAATCGGACCTCCCAGTACCATATCAACCTTGAGCAAATCGCCATCTTTCAAGATGTAATGACGTGGAAAAGCGTGAGCTACTTCGTCGTTGAGAGAGCAACAAGTGGCATAGGGGTAATCCATGACTGCACCATCTACTCCAATCTGTAGAGGAAGGAAATTTTCCTCTTTACAACGACGACGAACGTACTCTTCAACTTCCCACATATCCACGCCTGGCTTAATCAAATCACGTAAGCCGATATGGATACTTGCTAGGAAATCACCAGCCTTATCCATGGCTTCGATTTCACGTGCTGATTTTAAAGTTATCATTTTTTCTCCTAGATTCTAATTAATTTTAACCGTAACATTTGCTTTTGAAACAATCTGATGACCATGATAAATATCATAATCAATAATAGCTGAACGTCTCGTGTGGTGAATAATCCGAGCCTGAATCCGCAGAGTATCATCTATCTGTACAGCCTGCAAGAAATAAATCAACATCTGCTCAATGATGAGATTACGTCCGCTATTGACAACGAGGTCTTGGGTCATATGGTTGAGAATTTCAGCCAAGACTCCATTAGCAAGAACACCATTTTTCTCCAGCATGAAGGGCTCAACAGTAATGACGACTTCATCATGATGGTAAGATAGTTTTTGCCCGATTTGCTCTGAGAAAGTTGGCAAGGCAGAAACTTGGGAACGGCTCATCTTTTCCATGACATCTCGTCGTGTTACGACACCGAGTAGGGTTTGGTTGCTTCTGACAACGGGAACCATCTCAAAGTCTTCTGCAATCATTCGTTGACTGACATTGGCAATATTGGTCGCTAAACCTGTTACGAAGATACTTCGTGTCATCACCTTGTCAATCGTTGTACTGGGAGACTTGTCTCCTGCGTCACGCATGGTAACAACTCCAACAACCACTTGGTGTTGGTTAATGACTGGGAAACGACTACTTCTGTTCTTACGGACCAAGTCTAGATAGTCTTTGACTGTATCCGTTTCTCTCAAAAAACCATACTCATGACTGGGACGATAGAGCTTTTCGACTGTCAGAATATCGGTTTTGATTTGAACATTTGAGAGGGCTTTGTTAATCATGGTCGCTACTGTAAAAGTATCATGCTTACTTCTCAGAACTGGGATACCTTTTTTATTGGCTAGAGTCAGTACATCATCTTGGACATGGAAACCTCCTGTCACAAGGACTGCATTTTCATTTTCCAAGGCTAAAAGTTGAATACGAGTACGATCACCTACAATCAAAAGACCCCCATCATGGAGATAAGACAGGATATTTTGCTCTGTCATAGCCCCAATGGAAAATTTACTAAACTCTCTCTCAAGACCTTCCTGACCAGCTAAAACTTCAGAGGAGGTGACTTCAGCAATTTCAGCATAGGTTAGCCTCTCAATAGCCACTTTCTGGGACTTGACTCGTATAGTTCCACTACGTGGCCGAGTTTCAACGATCCCACGATTTTCAGCTTCTTTGATAGCTCGGTAGGCGGTTCCGTCACTAACACCTAGGTGATTGGAAATACTGCGTACACTAACTCTCTTTCCAATTGGCAACTCTTCCAGATAGGACAAAATTTCCTGGTGTTTACTCATTGAATTCTCCTTTTATGTATCGAAATTCAAGATAGTCCCTCATTTTTCGTGTATAACGATCGCTCCCCTTAAACTGTCGGACGAGACTAAAGCCCGATTTTAAGGCTACTTTTTGACTAGCTTGATTCTCCAAATGAGTGATGATGGATAATTGTTTTAAACCAAATTCTTCAAATGAAAGCTGACATAGTTTGGTAACTACTTCTGTCATAAAACCTTGTGACCAAGAATCTTTTTTTAAAAAGTAACCAATTTCTGCTTCTTTTTTGATTTCATCAATCTTTTCAAATTTAATGGAGCCAATCATTTCCTGATTTCCTTGGAGACAAATTGCCCAAACACCCAGAGGATTCTTCATAAAATAGTTAGCAAGGGCGTACTGACTTTCTTCCAAACTTGCTTGACTGGGAAAAATAAACTGTAAATTCTCAGGGTTTGAAGCAATCTCGAAAAACGCTTGACTGTCACTAAAAAAGAAAGGACGCAAATACAAGCGCTCCGTTTCAAAAAAAGAAAACATTGCTAATTTGGTCCAAATATTCATAATCACCTCAACGGCTTAGTCTTCAACGAGTGTAATATCCGCTCCAAGACTACGCAATTTTTCAATAATATCTGAGTAGCCACGAAGGATAAACTCAATATTCGTAATTTCAGTCTGGCCTTGAGCCATCAAGCCAGCGATAACAAGTGCTGCACCAGCTCGCAAGTCTGTAGCTTTCACACTTGCCCCGTGTAAGTCACGACCACCGTTGTAAATAATGTGATCGTTTGTAGTCGTAATATCCGCATCCATTTTTGCTAACTCAAAGACATGATTAACACGTTTCTCATAAATCGTATCAATAATGGTTCCACGACCTTGGGCAGTTAGTAAAAGTGGCGTGATAGGCTGTTGCAAATCGGTTGCGAACCCTGGATAGGGAGCTGTTTTGATATTGATGGCCTTCAAATCAGACTGTTCTTCAACGAAGATACTGTCTTCTGAGACCGTCATACGAACGCCCATTTCCTCTAGTTTGGCGATAAAGCCTTCTAAATGTTCATAGAGAACGTTGTTAATGCGAATTCCTTTTCCTACCGCCGCAGCAAGTGAAATATAGGTTCCAGCTTCGATACGGTCTGGGATTACTTGGTGACGAGTTCCATGAAGTTTCTCGACACCATCAATAATGATAATATCAGTCCCTGCACCACGAATATGGGCCCCCATGTTGTTCAAAAGGGTAGCAACATCGATAATTTCTGGTTCACGAGCCGCATTTTCAATGACAGTGCGTCCCTTAGCTTTAACCGCAGCAATCATAGTGTTAATCGTTGCGCCAACGCTGACGGTATCCATGTAAATACTTGCGCCATGAAGTCCCTTACCTTGGGCAGATAAATTCATATTATCTCCCTCATAGCTGACCTTAGCACCCATGGCTTCAAAGGCTTTTAAGTGGAGGTCAATCGGACGAGGCCCCAGATCACATCCGCCAGGAAGGCCAACTGTAGCTTCACCAAAGCGACCTAAAAGACTTCCGTAGAAATAATAAGAAGCACGCAAGCTATTAATCTTACCATAAGGCATTGGAATGTTTTGAACACCTCTTGGATCAATCTCCAAGACATCCTCATAACGCTTAACAGTCGCCCCCATAATTTCCATGATTTCGACAAGACTAGCAACGTCTGAAATATCTGGAACACAATCTAAAGTGACAATATCATCTGATAAGATAATAGCTGGAATAAGCGCTACAACACTATTTTTAGCACCACTAATGGTGATCTCACCTTGCAATGGACGTCCACCATTGATGACAATTTTTCTCATGTTTTACTCTTTCAAAATTTACTAAAAAGGTCTTTTCGTTCTATTATACCATAATTTTCAGTTTTTTCCCATTCCTATTTACTAAATAGCATCTCATTTTAATAAAAAAAGACCTATCACTCAAGCTTTTCAGCCTAAAATGATAGGTTTTTGTGTTAGATTAACGTACTGTACGGATACGCATTGTGTTTGTACGAACAGCTTCTCCAAGTGGCACACCTGCAACGATAACAATATCGTCACCAGATTCTACAAGACCTGCTTCAACTGCTTTACGTTCAGCGATTTCGAACATATCATCAGTTGATGATGGAGCTTCAGTCAACATTGGGATAACACCCCAGTTCAACATCAATCCACGCTCTGTCAATTCGTCGAATGTCAATGCCAAGATATCAGCATTTGGACGGTATTTAGAAATCAAACGAGCTGTGTGACCAGTCTTAGTAAGAGTAACAACCAATTTGATATTCATTGAGTTAGTAGCATCTTTAACAGCTGAAGCCATAACTTCTGTCTTAGAGTTACGTTCGAATGTATCTGAGTTCAAACGTCCGTATTCGTTAAGAAGAGTTTGTGCGTTCTTGTCAATTGTAGCCATTGTTGTTACTGACTCAAGTGGGTATTTACCGTTTGCAGACTCACCTGAAAGCATTGTAGCGTCAGTTCCGTCGATAACAGCGTTAAATACGTCTGATACTTCTGAACG
Source organism: Streptococcus oralis (assembly GCF_023110055.1). Classification (GTDB taxonomy): domain Bacteria; phylum Bacillota; class Bacilli; order Lactobacillales; family Streptococcaceae; genus Streptococcus; species Streptococcus oralis_BY. The sequence goes on from NZ_JALDVG010000001.1 coordinate 699,630, forward strand.
AGTTGCACGTGGTTTTTCAGTCATTGTTTCAAGCATGTTTGTTGCTGTGATAACAACTTTACCTGCTGCGTTCACTTTAGTGATGATCATTTTTTGATAAACTGGAACCATTTCGAATGGTACTTCGATACCCATGTCACCACGAGCGATCATGATACCGTCAGCAGCTTCAATGATTTCATCCAAGTTATCGATACCTTGTTGGTTTTCGATTTTCGCAAACAATTGAACGTGACCATTACCAGTTTCTTCACAGATTGCACGAACTTCGTCGACGTCTTTTGCAGTACGTACGAATGAAATCGCGATGAAGTTGATACCTTGTTCCAAACCGAAACGGATATCATCGTTATCACGTTCAGCAAGTGCTGGGAAAGGAATTTTAGTGTTAGGAATGTTTACACCTTTCTGCTTAGCAATGATACCGTCATTTTCAACGACTACTTCAAATTCACGAGTTGCATCGTCTTTTGCGAAAACACGAAGACCCAATTTACCATCGTCAACTAAAACTTGGTGACCAACTTCAACATCATCGTAGATATCAAGGGCACCAGCAACGTTCAAAGCAATCACATCACGAGTTGATTTGATTCCTTGTTTAGTTGCAACACGGATTTTTTCACCAGTTTTGTAAGAGTACTCTTTTGCATCACCTTCAAACAATTCTGTACGGATTTCAGGTCCTTTAGTATCAAGAAGGAAACCAACTTTTTTACCTGCAAGTTTTTCAGCAAGTTTAACAGTTGCCATACGCTCACCTTGTTCTTGGTGGTCACCGTGTGAGAAGTTGAAACGGAAAGTGTTTGCTCCTGCTTCAATCAATTTAGCAATATTTTGAGCTGAAGCTTCAACGTCAAGTTTTTCACCCCAGTATCCGTCTTCACCGAATTTTTTACCACCACGGATTTCAACCGCAGGACCTAAAGTTGCAACGATTTTTACACGTTTGTTCATGATTTTTGTGACTCCTTTATATAATTCGACCTTTTATGGTCATGTTACCAAATTAATGAAAGTTGATTAGGACAAGCTCTTGTTCAAATCAGAAAGTTCAAGATCAGCTTTATGAGGGTTGTTAACAACGATCTTGCCATCAGCTGTTAAGCTAAACAAAGCTCCTTCTTCTGCTGTACCAAGAATTGGATTCTCAACCATTTTCTCGTTACGGATACCAACAGCGACACCACCGATTCCTTGTTTAAGAAGTTTAACAGCGTGTGCACCCATGCGTGATGCCAATACACGGTCACGAGCGGTTGGTGAACCACCACGTTGGATGTGTCCAAGTTCAGTTACACGAAGGTCACTAGTGTCTCCAGCTTCCTTGAGTTTCTTACCAAACTCATTCGCAGACATAACTCCCTCAGCCAAAACGATGATGTTGTGTTTCTTACCACATTCATAACCAGCTTTGATGCTTGCAACGATATCTTCCATCTTGAAGTCTTCTTCAGGGATGATGATTTCGTCAGCACCAGTTGCGATACCTGCCCAAAGAGCGATATCGCCAGCGTTACGTCCCATTACTTCAACAACGAAAGTACGACGGTGACTTGATGATGTATCACGAATCTTATCAATCGCATCCATAGCTGTCGTAACTGCAGTATCAAATCCAATTGTGAAATCAGTCCCTACGATATCGTTATCAATAGTTCCTGGAAGTCCGATAGCTGGGAATCCATGCTCAGTCAAGCGCATAGCTCCGTGATAAGAACCGTCTCCACCGATAACTACGACTCCTTCGATACCGTGTTTTTTCAATTGCTCAATCCCTTTAAGTTGACCTTCAAGTTGTGCAAACTCAGGGTAACGAGCAGAGTGAAGGAAAGTACCACCACGAGAAATGATGTCTCCTACTGAAGCAGCATCAAGTGGATAAATTTCACCGGCAACCATACCAGCGTATCCATCATAGATACCAAAAACTTCCATTCCTTCTGAGATTGCTTGGCGAACTACTGCACGGATGGCAGCATTCATACCAGGGGCGTCTCCACCACTGGTCAAAACAGCAATACGTTTCATTTGGTTATGCTCCTTTTTCTTTTAACATTCTTACTGATTATACCACATTTAAATCGAAAATTCTTCTATTTTCCGTATTTTTAGCGATAAATCGTTTTCATAGCAATTCCCTCTAACTTTTCCTCTAGAGCAGAATCTTTTCTTACAAAATGTTGTGTAGAAACAACCGTTTTTCCTTCCTCTTCATACCTGATAATGACAGGGATTGGGCCTTTGTATTGTTCTAGGATATTTGAAATCTCTTTATCGTATTCATGATTTTTAACTTGAATCCAGAATCGTTCCGCCACTGCTTCTTTCAAATCTTGTGCAATCATTTGCAGACGACCATCTCGAGATTGAACTTTGCCATTGATGTAGTAAAATTTCCCTTCGGATAAAATGGAAGCAAATTTTCTATATTGGTCTGAAAATACAGTTACATCCAACCGAGACTTACTGTCATGAACTTGTAAAAAGGCCATAGTCTCGCCTTTTTTGGTTCGAATCACTTTTATTTTTTGTACTTCAACTAGGAGAGTGGCTTGAGCTCCCTCCGTTAGATTAGCGATTGGCGTCGTCGGATACAGGGCTTGTTTGGCAAGAGTTTGGAGAGGATGGGGACTGATACCTACACCAATGAGTTCCTGCTCCTTGTAAAATTTCTCTGCCTCTGTTAAATCATCAGCTTCAGTCCAACTATAATTTGTATCCGCAAAGAGTCCACCTAACTCCTCAACAAAGACAAATAAGTTTGGTAGGTTCACTAAGATTTTCTGGCGATTCTTGTCAAATTCATCAAAAAGTCCTAGTTCAACCAAAGGCGTCAAAAGCGACAATTTCTTGTAATTCTTAGGAAGACGTGTGACGAAATCTTCCACACTTGAAAAAGGACGATTTTCGATGATCCAGTAAGAAAAATCTCTTGGCATGCCCTTAATGGCTTTTAGACCCAGATAGATTTTCTTCTGAGCAATTTTATCATGATAGGGAATGCTGTTGATTGCTAAGGGAGCTACTTCAAAGCCCATCTGCAATGCATCTACAATGTAATCGCTACTAGAATAATTCAACATGACTTGGAAGAAAATAGCAGGATAATGCGTCTTAAAATAAGCTAGTTGGAAAGCCAGCGCTGAGTAGGCATAGGCGTGGGATCGGTTAAATCCGTAGCCGGCAAACTTTTCCATCACTGCAAAAACTTGGTTGGCCTTTTCTTCTGTATGCCCAAGTTTCATAGCTCCTGTGATAAAATCTTCCTTCATCAAATGCATCTCTTTAGCATTTTTCTTACCCATGGCACGTCTGAGAATGTCGGCTTTACCAAGACTAAAGCCTCCAAAACGCTGAGCAACCTGCATGACTTGCTCTTGATAGAGCATAATGCCATAGGTTGATGACAGAATGTCCTCCAAGGCAGGGTCTAACACCGTCACCTTTTCTTTACCGTGCTTACGAGCGACAAAATTATCAATATAATCACTAGCTCCCGGTCTGTTAAGGGATGTCGTGGCTACCACTTCTTCAAAGACTTGCGGCTGAACTCGTTTCAAGAGTCGAATGGCGCCAGGTTGTTCAAATTGGAAAATCCCCTTGGTATTTCCAGCAGCAAAGAGGGCCAGAGTTTCTTTGTCTTCCAAATCAATATCTTCGATTTTTAGATGAACTCCCTCTGACTCCGCAAGCAATTCCTGCATTTTTTGGACAAAAGTCAGGTTACGTAAACCGAGGAAATCCATTTTTAAAAGGCCATTAGCTTCAACACCATGAGCATCATACTGAGTGATGAGCATATCCTCACCATATTTTAGCGGAATATAGTCCGTCAAGTCTTGGTCACTCATAACGACTCCTGCCGCATGGATAGAGGTCTGACGAGGATACCCTTCAATCTTTTGAGCAATCTCAAAAGCTTTTTGGTATTCAATCTTGCTGTTGATGACCTGCCTAAATTGCAAATTCTTTTCATAGGCCGTCGTTAGTGTATCTCGGAAACTGATTTTTTTCGTAATATTTGTTAATTCGTACTCTGGAACGCCATAACGTTTGAAAACATCACGAATTGCCTGTTTTGCTCCAAAGGTCGAATAAGTGACAATCTGTGCCACATGTTGACTACCATACCGATCACGAACATAGCGAATGAACTCCGGCCTATAAAGGTCAGGGATGTCGATATCAATATCAGGCATGGTGTAGCGCTCACGATTTAAAAAGCGCTCGAAAATCAAGTTCTTTTCAACCGGATCAATCCCTGTGATATCAAGTGAGTAAGCCACCAGACTACCAACTGCAGAACCACGCCCCATTCCCATATAGTAGCCTTGGGAACGTCCAAAACGGAGCAAATCCCAAACTACAAGGAAATAGTCGTCAAAGCCCATATCATGAATCACAGCTAATTCCTCATTCAGTCGCTCATGATAGATAGCTGAGGTTAGCCCCTTGTCAATCAAGCCTTTCTCAGCTCTTGATCGAAGCTCTTCCACCGCTGGTCTTTCAGGATTAAAGCGAGGAAGTTTTAAACTTGGGTCGATTTGATAGCTTACATTTTCTATCAAATCCTGGAGATTGGCAAGCGCCTGAGGAAAACGATTTTTAAATCTTGCTTCTAAGTCTGAGGCTGGTAGAAAGATTCCCTGTTGTGAATGTACATCTACTTCTCTTAGGCTGACATTGTCCTTGACTGCTGACAAGATTTGTAAAACTTGTATATCTTCTTTTTCAAAAGAGTTGACCTGATAGAGTGGAAGAATGGGGCTAGTAAAGACTTCTTGAGGAGTATCTGGACTAACACCGATAAAATAATCAACCCCCAAATCCAACTGTTCGACCCCATTAAAATAGGGAACAACAATGGCCACATCTTCGAGGTGGGAGGTGAAGTCAGACCAATTTTTCCGTCCAGTCATTTTTAAAGTGGATAACTTCATCAACTCTTGATAGCCTTTAGTGGATAGGGCTAGAAAACGAAGAGAAATATTCTCCTTATCTTTGATCAAGGTCATTTCAAGACCAATTAAAGGTTGGATTCCATATTTTCGAGTCACCTCTAAAAAATGATAAGCCCCATAGAGATTATCCACATCCATGATAGCAAGGTGAGAATAGCCATACTCTTTAGCCGTTTGTACATATTTTTCAATCGAAACCACACTTTCCATAAAACTATAAACAGTCTTGGTGTCGAACTGTGCAATCATTTCTTCTCCTCCTTGCTTTCGTTTTACTACTATTATACCATTTTAAGCTGGATATTGAAGCAACTCTGCACTTTCTTTTCAATATCATCAGTTACAAACTTCTTCTCTTCTTACTGTTAAATTCTTCTCTATTCATTCTCTATTAAAAGGAAGAAAATAAATAAAAAATTAATATTATATGATAGTTTTAAATGTAAATTTAGATATATTTATACCAAACGAAGTATAATAAAGATAGGAGCTATATGCAATTTTACATATAAAAATCTCTAGAAAAAGGCTTACTTCTATGGTATTTATTCAGCATTTTATAATAACTTACCAAATTGATATGCTGGTTTAAGAAATTTATTTCATTTAAGTTTATTTATTCCATTTTTCCCTCTTTTTTGATATAATAAATTTAGTTGATTTCAAAGGAGAGAAACATGCGTTTTAATCAATTCAGCTACCAACCAACCACTAGTTCTCAACGATTTGAGGAATTAGAAGGTCTTGGTCTAAAGCTGTCACCCCAACTGTCCTTAAAAAGACAGTTTGAAGACTTCATTCGTTGGAGTTTTTTCACTTATTCTAACACGGATTATGCCTTGTCTACTTTAGCTGCGGATAAAGAAACAGATTTAGTAACCTTTTTCCAGTCGGACCGTGAGTTAACTGCGGAGATTTTCTACACAGTAGTTTTTCAACTTTTAGGATTTAGCTATCTTGTTGACTTTGAGGATGCCGAACAGTTTCGTAAAGAAACTGGTTTTCCTATTGTTTATGGAGATTTGATTGAAAATCTCTACCATCTGCTCAACACTCGAACGAAAAAAGGAAATACGCTCATCGATCAGCTTGTTAGTGATGGACTCATTTCAGAAGATAATCACTACCACTACTTTAACGGTAAGAGCTTGGCAACCTTCACTACTCATGATGTCATTCGTGAAGTCGTGTATGTCGAGAGTCGTGTGGATACTGATAACGACGGTCTCCCTGACTTAGTCAAGGTCAGCATTATTCGCCCGCGTTATGATGGACAGATTCCTTCAGTCATGACTGCCAGCCCTTATCACCAAGGGACCAACGATAAAGCCAGTGACAAAGCTCTCTACAAAATGGAAGGAGAGCTTGAGGTCAAACCGCCCCACATCATTGAACTTGAGGAACCTAAGCTGAATTTAGTCGAACCTCATGGTCAAGCAGAAGTCGTCTTAGAAGCTGAAGAAAAGCTATCTCATATCAATAGCTCATACACACTCAATGACTACTTCCTCCCACGTGGATTTGCCAATCTCTATGTATCGGGTGTTGGAACCAAAGATTCTCAAGGACTCATGACTAATGGTAACTACCAGCAGATTGAGGCCTATAAAAATGTCATTGATTGGCTCAATGGTCGTTGTCGTGCTTTCACGGACCACACGCGCAAGCGCCAAATCAAGGCTGACTGGTCAAACGGCAAAGTCGCAACAACAGGTATTTCCTATCTAGGTACCATGTCCAATGGTCTCGCCACCACTGGTGTTGATGGCTTAGAAGTCATCATCGCTGAAGCAGGTATTTCCTCTTGGTACAACTACTATCGGGAAAATGGTCTAGTGACCAGCCCAGGGGGCTATCCAGGTGAGGATTTTGACTCACTTGCTGAATTGACCTACTCTCGCAACCTCCAAGCTGGTGACTATATTCGTGGCAATGAAGCTTATCAAGCAGACTTAGAAAAGGTTAAAGAGAAACTCGATCGCAAGACTGGTGACTACAATCAGTTTTGGCATGACCGCAACTATCTGCTCAATGCTCACAAGGTTCAAGCTGAGGTCGTCTTTACGCATGGTTCCCAGGATTGGAACGTCAAACCTCTTCATGTTTACCAGATGTTTCATGCCCTTCCTAGCCATATCAATAAGCACCTCTTTTTCCATCATGGTGCCCATGTTTATATGAATAACTGGCAGTCGATCGACTTCCGCGAGTCCATGAATGCCTTGTTAAGTATGAAATTGTTAGGACTTGACTCAAGCTACCAACTTCCGACTGTCATTTGGCAGGACAATATCGCACCGCAAAAATGGCAAGGTCTTGATAACTTTGGCAAACAGGATGAACTGCATACCTTCTCTCTTGGTAATGAGGAAAAAGTGATTCAAAACCATTATGATCAAAAAGATTTTGATCGTTATGGCAAGACTTACCAGACCTTCAACACCGAACTTTACCAAGGAAAAGCTAATCAGATCACCATTGACCTTCCAGTAAGTCAAGACATTCACTTAAATGGGCGAGTAGAGCTAAAACTTCGTGTCAAATCAAGTACAAACAAGGGCTTATTATCAGCCCAACTGCTAGAACTTGGACAAAAGAAATATCTGCAGCCTTATCCAGCGGTTTTAAGTGCTAGAACCATTGATAATGGCCGTTACCACATGTTAGAAAATCTCTGTGAACTGCCATTCAACCCAAGTGCCCAACGTGTCATCACCAAAGGCTACCTTAATCTTCAAAATCGAACCAATCTCTTGACGATTGAAGAAATCCAACCAAATGAATGGATGGACTTCAAGCTAGAGCTTCAACCAACTATCTACAAACTTAAAAAAGGAGATACTCTCCGTTTGGTTCTCTACACCACAGACTTTGAGATTACAATTCGAGACAATACAGACTATCAGTTGACTGTTGATTTAGCACAGTCTAGTCTTATCCTACCTTGTCAAAAGGTATAATCTACCAGACTTTCAATATGGAAGGATTCAAAGGAAAAGTCAATGAATTTGACCATTGAACTTCCTATAACCAAAGTTTTCCACTTGAACAGTCGAATCAAACATAAACTTTGTATCAAATTCAGTTCATCTGAAAGCATTTTAGAAGCCCCTAGACGGAACTTGGACAAAAGATACTCCCCCTAAGCAACATGTGTAACCATTTATCATATACGCTACTACACCACATGTTGGAAATCTCTGTGAATTACATTTAGAGTAAATTCACAAAACGCCGTGACAAAAAGCTACCCAAATTGAATGATTCACTGTCATTAAAGAACATCAATGTAGATGAACGAATCGCTACCCAGTTTATCTGCACCCAACTAGTGAAAAGTTAAAAGAAGGAGAATCTCTCCATCTAGTTCTTTATCCTACTGACTTTAAAATCATCATACGTGACAATACCGCCTACCACCCGACTGACGTTTTCGTTCAGTCCACGCTTACTGTACCTTTTAAAAGGAGTACTTACTTTATGAACAAATCAGAACACAGACACCAACTTATCCGCGCCCTCGTTTCAAAAAACAAAATCCATACGCAAGCTGAATTACAAGCCTTATTAGCGGAAAATGATATCCAAGTTACTCAGGCTACCTTATCACGCGATATCAAAACTATGAACCTTTCAAAAGTGCGCGAAGAGGATAATTCTTACTATGTGCTAAATACAGGATCTATCTCCAAGTGGGAAAAACGTCTTGAAAATTATATGGAAGATGCTCTTGTTATGTTGCGTCCGGTGCAACACCAAGTTATTTTGAAAACTTTACCCGGTTTAGCCCAGTCATTTGGATCTGTAATTGATTCCTTGGCCTTTCCAGATGTCGTTGCAACTCTTTGTGGAGACGATGTCTGCATGATTATCTGTGAAGATGCTACAAAAGCGCAGGCTTGTTTTGAGAGTCTTAAAAAATATGCGCCACCATTTTTCTTTAGTGAATAAAACAAATCCCGTGATCAAAAGATCACGGGAACTTTTTATTTCTTTGACTGTGTTTCTTCTTTCTTTGTACGCGCCAATCGAAGAGCACGTTTAGGATTGAGACGATTAAACAATTCTTCTAGTTTCTTTTCATTCCACACATCTGCTGCAGAAACAAAATTTCCATCTGCATCTCGGAATGATATTGGTTTATCTCCCATATCAATCTCCTAGTCTACAAATTCAAACTCAAATTTACCGATGCGGACCAAATCGCCATCTTTGGCTCCACGCGCACGAAGGGCTTCGTCAACCCCCATACCACGAAGCTGACGGGCAAACTTCATGACTGATTCGTCACGGTCAAAGTTGGTCATGTTAAAGAGTTTCATAAGTTTATCACCAGAAAGTACCCATGTCGCATCATCATCACGGCTAATCTCAAAGGCCTTTTCTTCCTCGTCAAAGCCATAGTAAACTTCTTCTTCCATATCGGATTCATCATAAATCGGGAATTCTGGAGTCTTGTCTAACAATTCAGCTGTCGCGTCCAAAAGAGTCGCCAAGCCTTGCTTGGTCAGACCAGAAATTGGGAAGATGGCTGGAAGTTCCTCAAACTCGTCGTAGTTTGCTGCCAACTTTTCCTTGAAAGTTTTAAGATTTTCCTGACTTTCAGGCATATCCATCTTGTTGGCTACGATAATCTGTGGACGTTCCATGAGACGAAGGTTATAGGATTCTAATTCCTTATTAATAGCAAGGTAATCCTCATAAGGATCACGTCCTTCGCTAGCTGACATATCGATGACATGGAGGATAACTCGAGTGCGTTCGATATGACGTAGAAACTGGGTTCCAAGACCAACACCTTGACTAGCCCCTTCAATCAAACCTGGAAGGTCAGCTACTGCAAAAGATTCACCTGACTGTGTACGAACCATACCCAAATTAGGGACAATCGTCGTAAAGTGGTAAGCACCGATTTTTGGCTTAGCTGAAGTGATGACACTAAGCAAAGTTGACTTGCCGACAGATGGGAAACCGACTAGACCAACATCTGCTAAGATTTTCAATTCCAGTTGCAACTCACGTTCTTGCCCCGGTTCTCCATTCTCAGAGATTTCAGGTGCAGGATTTTTGGGAGTGGCAAAACGGATATTTCCACGACCACCTCGACCGCCATGAGCCACGATAAATTCCTGACCATGTTCAATCAAGTCTGTAATGACTTTTCCTGTTTCCGCATCACGTACAGTAGTCCCCTGTGGTACGCGAACACGAAGATCTTCTGCACCACGTCCATGCATTCCTTTGGTCATCCCTTTTTCACCGGAATCAGCCTTGAAATGACGGTTATAGCGGAAATCCATCAAGGTACGTAAGCCTTCGTCTACCACGAAAACAACGTTACCTCCACGTCCACCATCACCACCCCACGGACCGCCATTAGGGACATATTTTTCACGACGAAAGGCAACCATGCCATCGCCACCATTACCAGCCTTGACCTTGATCTTGGCTGTATCTAAAAACATACTCATATTTTCTTCTCACTTTAAAAAGGCTGGGGAGAACCCAGTCATTAGTTATTGTTTCTATTCTCGCAGCTTGCTTAGAATCTGCTAAAAGCTCCAAGCGCAGTTGCAAAGATACCAGCAAGGGTTACAAACAACATGATGAGCACGACAACAAGTGTCACTTTCTCAAACAATGTTTTTTTACGTTTTCCATTATCTCCAAAAGCCATAACTTCTCCTTTTCACTTTATAATTCTAAATTAATAGTCTGTTGAAACTGGTGCAATTGCCCACAAAATCAAGTAAGCAAGAACCCCTGCTCCATAACAAAAGGCTAGAACTCCCCAAATCACACGGACAATCGTCGGATCAATATCAAAATAGTGGGCCACTCCTGCGCAAACGCCTCCAATTTTCTGATCTTTGCCACTTCTCATTAATTTTTTCATTTTTTCTTCCTCTTATTCTATTATTTGAATTCGTCTCTCCAATAATCTCTGATGCTAGACAATTGTTTTCGAGACGCTCTTAAAATACGCTTGGATTCTTTTACTGGGCTTGTAACAGCCTGTTGAGGTAGATAGAGAATCGTTTTTAAGAAGCGTTGAGTGACAGGTTGTCCATCATGTAACTCATGTTCAAAGTTATTTGAGATAATGGCATCAAGGTAAAACTCATGAACTCGTTTCCCAAAATTTTCAGCCGAAATCTCGTACAACTTATCCGCTAACTTTTGTTCAGACATATCAGGAGTAGCGATCAAAGCTTCAAGGATAGCTCCTGCAAGCTCTCGTTCTCCATAGTAGAGGGTCCCAAACATTCTATCATTGATCAGATTTTCAAGATAGGGATTGCCATGAGCAATAACAGGCGTTCCACTAGCTAGACTTTCTAGATAGGTTAAACCCTGAGTTTCACTCGTAGATGCTGAAATAAAGAAATCAGCTGCTTTATAGTACAAGGCTGTCTCACTGGGAGCAATCATACCTGTAAAAATCACATGTTTTTGTATGTTTAATTTCCCTGCTTGTTCTTTCAGACTGTCCAGATAAGGTCCGTCTCCAGCAACAACCAACTTCACCTTGTCTTCTTCTTTCAAAACCTGTGCAAAGGCAGCTAAGACTGCTTGGATATTCTTCTCAAAGGAGATACGCGAAAGGCTCAGTAGCATTTTCTCGCCTTCCTGAATACCTAACTTCGAGCGAAGCTCTAGTAAGTTTTCCTCTTTGATCTCAGGTCGTTCAAACTTAGCCAGCTCAATTCCAGTTGGGATAACACGTTTTTCAACCTTGACTTTGTATTTCGATAAAAGGTCACGAACAATCTCACTAGGGCAAATCACGCCATCTACATCATGAAGGAAGCCTCGCACCAAATATTTTACCATACTCGGACGAATTAGCATGCCCTTAGCAATGTAATGCACATAGTCTTCATACTGGGTATGGTAGGTATGAATAACTGGAATTTTCAATTCTCTCGCAATCCAAATCCCTAACAAACCAAGAGAAAATTCTGTCTGGGTATGAATGATATCGAGTTGATACTGCTTGGCAATTTCAAGCGCCTTTGTAAAACCTCGGTAGGCAAATCGTCGATCCTTAAACGCAAAGAAAGGGACACTCGGAATGCGAATAATTTGCCAATCCTCGTAGCGGTTCACGTCTTTATCAGTCGTTGTAAAGATAAAAACTGCATGCCCTTGCTTCTCAAGCTCAGTTTTCAAAGTCCGAATACTAGTCGCGACCCCGGAAACCTGAGGGAAATAAGTATCTGTAAATAAACCAATTCGCATAAATTACCTCACTTTTTGCCCAAAGCAGCTTGTTCTCGATAAAATTTTAACCAGATTTCCAACAAATTCTCCTCAGAGTACTCTTTGGAGATCTCGCGAGCTTTTTCTTTCAAGTCCTTTAAGGCTTCAGGGTCATTCTTGTATTCTAGGATTGCTTCTCTCATCTCGGAAACATCACTTGTAGCACGATAATTCCCATCAAGAATAACCTTATACAGATCTAAATCTCTTAACATAATAGGAGCCTCGCAACTAGCGGCCTCTAAGATAGTCATAGGGAATAATTCATTGTAACTTGGTAGCAAGAATAGATCCGCCATAGCGTAAAGTTCCCGCATCCGTTCCGGTGACACAATCCCAGGGAAAATAAGATTTTCAGGTGGATTGTCCATTATCTTCTTGTAGCGTTCATAACCATCTGTCATCCCACCAAATGAAAAACCACCTGCCCAGATAAAGGTAATTTCTGGCAATTCCTCAGCAAGACGGATAAAATCATCAATTCCTTTACGTTTCTGAACCTGACCCGCACCGATTACGACAAACTGATCTTCCGCAAGATCCATTTCCTTCCGGAGTTGTGCAACCTGTTCAGTTGGTAATGGATGCCATTTTTCTTTATTTACAAAGTTTGGAATATAAGTTACTTTTTCACGCGGAATACCAGCAGCCACTAAATCCTCGATAAACATGGGATTGACCACCACCAAGTGTTCCATTCGGTTGTAAAAGGAAAAAACATAGCGTTTGACAATTCCTTTTAGGAAAAATGGAATCTTCAAACTCCCCTCAAGCGTATCAGGCAAAAAATGCACATAGCCTATTTTTCTCCCAGAGCGTTTCTTTTGGAAAGTGGATAAATAATAGGGGAAATCAATGGTATGAAAGTGAGTTACATCCGCTTCTACAGGAAGATTCTCTGTAACAATCAACTGGTCTTTGGCATCACGGTGAAGGAGACTAACCAATTCTCGATAAGCTCCTGACACTCCTTGACCAGCTACTTTTTCACTTGAACTCAGCATATTAATACGCAATTTTTCGTTTTCCATACCTTCCATTATACCATTTTATTTCCAGAAAATCAGCAAAAGAAAGAAGAGACCAAAGGAAAAAGGATAAAATTACCCTATTTTCCAATCGTCTCTCGCATTTTTCTTAGTCTTTATTTAATTCCTAGGGCGATACGCGCGTATCGGCTCATTTTTTCAACTGTCCAAGCTGGATACCAGACCAATTTAACTTCGGTATTAGTTACCTCAGGCACATCTGTCATCGCATCATGTATCTGGTCTGTCAAAAGGTCAGCCAGTGGGCAACCCATAGTTGTCAAGGTCATATCAATTTCAGTGTGACCTGTTTCACCATCAAAACGAATTTCATAAATTAAACCTAGGTTGACAATATCAATCCCCAACTCAGGGTCAATGACTTCTTCCAAGGCGTTTAAAATGCGTGTTTTGATATTTTCGATTTGCTCTTCTGTATAAGCCATGTTATTCCTCACTCCTAGTCTTCAATAAAATCACGAAGGGGTTTGCTGCGACTTGGTTGACGCAATTTTCTCAAAGCCTTGGCCTCGATCTGACGGATACGCTCACGAGTCACGTTAAAGACTTTACCAACATCTTCAAGAGTGCGCATTTTCCCATCGTCCAAACCGAAACGCAAGCGCAAGACGTTTTCTTCACGGTCTGTGAGAGTATCCAAAACCTCATCCAACTGCTCGCGCAAAACGATGCGAGTTGTGTAGTCTACTGGATTTTCAATCACTTCGTCTTCGATAAAGTCCCCAAGATGGCTATCGTCCTCTTCTCCAATCGGTGTTTCAAGTGATACAGGTTCTTGGGCGATTTTTAGGATTTCACGGACCTTGTCAGGTGTCATATCCATACGCTCAGCGATTTGTTCAGGAGTTGGATCTTGCCCCAATTCTTGAAGGAGATTACGCTGTTCACGGACAAGCTTGTTGATGGTTTCAACCATGTGGACAGGGATACGAATAGTGCGGGCCTGGTCAGCGATGGCACGAGTGATTGCCTGACGAATCCACCAAGTTGCATAGGTTGAGAACTTAAATCCTTTAGAGTAGTCAAACTTATCCACTGCCTTCATCAAGCCCATGTTGCCTTCTTGGATCAAGTCAAGAAATTGCATACCACGTCCTACGTAGCGCTTAGCAATCGAAACCACCAAACGAAGGTTGGCTTCTGCAAGACGTTGTTTGGCTTCGATATCACCAGCCTCAACTGCTAGGGCCAATTCTTTTTCCTCTTCGTTGGTCAAGAGAGGAACGACCCCGATTTCCTTCAAATACATACGGACTGGGTCATTGACCTTGGCAGAAGTTGAGCCAATCAAGTCCTCATCACTGAGTTCTGGCTCTTCTTCTGCACTAAGAACACGCGCGCTTGGATTTCCTTCGTTATCTGTGATAGAAATTCCAGCATCCTGAATCCGTTGCAAAAGGTCTTCAATGCCGTCTGCATCAAGGGCAAACGGAATAACCAGACTTGAATTGATTTCGTCATCTGTCGCTGTTCCTGTTTTTTTGTGGTTACGGATAAAGTCTGCTACTTGCACATCAAATGTCGTTACTTCTTTTTGTTTTGTTGCCATTATTACTCCATTCTTCTCTTTTGGGAAATCAATCGTTGCAATTCTTCCAAGGCTGTGTCCGTATCTCCTACATGACTAGCTTCCTGCACTTTCTTTTTAATTCGTAAGTTGTCCTTGCTGAGGAGAGCACGGTTTCGAGTCGCTTCGACTTCCATTAGCTCTTGAGGCGACATCTCAGCTGGCAAATCCAAGCTAAGCACGTGGTACCAAGCATTTTCAACCTCAGGCGTCTGATGAGAAAGCTCCTCTGATCCGATTTCTCCCTCTGCACTTAATAATTCGTAAAGAATCTGAAATTCTGGGGTATCAAAGAAAAAATCTTCTCTTAATCGGTAGTCATTTAACACAACTGGATTCTCAGCCATTCTATAGAGGAGATGAGCCTCTGCTCTCATGACTGCTGTCAATTGTCGCGTTACAGGTAAACTAATCGCTACCGGAGGTTGCTCCTCTTTGACTCTTTCCTGCCTCTGAACAATTCGACTTTCATTTACAATCTGCTCCACCTGCTGGTAATCAAAAGAAGGTAGATTATCCGCCAGAATGTGGATATAAGAATTCTGGGCGGTGATAGACTTTTCTTTGGCAATTAAGGGAGCAATCTTTTCAAGGAACTCGATTTGCGCCTGCAAGTTATCACTATTTTCTGGCTTGAGCTGGTGAATATAGAACTCTATAGGACTAATCCGAGTCTTGGTTAAAAGGTAAGCCAGGTCTTCAGCAGAATTCTTTTGTAGATACTCATCTGGGTCCATAGCATCAGGTACTCGAACAACCTCCACTGAAAAGTCTTTTAACTCCTCCAGAGCCTTGGCTGTTGCTGCCTGCCCTGCCTTGTCGCCATCATAGCTGAGAACTATCTTTTTGGTAAAACGTTTGAGATGATCAACATGCTCCTTGCTCAGAGCTGTCCCCATGGAAGCCACAGCATTTTCTATACCAGCACGGTAGGCCGCAATCACATCCATAAAGCCTTCCATCAGGTAGAGCTCTGTAATCTTACCTGTTCCCTTTTTTGCCTTGTCCAAATGATACAATTCGTAACTCTTGTTAAAAATTGCAGTCGAACGACTATTTTTATACTTAGCAGTCTGAGTATCAGTTTCTTGCCAAATACGACCTGAAAAGGCAATAACCTGCCCCTTGTCATTGGTCAATGGAAAGATGATCCGTCCGAAAAAGGTATCATAAAACTGATTGCCATCTGACAGGTAAAACAATCCCGAATCCAATAAATCCTTTTCCTCAAACTTGTCAGCCAAACGTTGATAGAGATAGGTTCTCTCTGCTGGAGCCAGTCCAATCTGGAAGTGCTTCAGAACATCATCTGTCAATCCGCGTTTGTAGAGA
This sequence comes from Streptococcus oralis, assembly GCF_023110055.1. Lineage (GTDB taxonomy): Bacteria > Bacillota > Bacilli > Lactobacillales > Streptococcaceae > Streptococcus > Streptococcus oralis_BY. The sequence continues at coordinate 715,805 of NZ_JALDVG010000001.1, forward strand.
TAAGCCCTTGCTTCTTCTCCCATCTTAGTCGTCATGAGGATGGCATGGTAAAAACGGGCAGCTTCTTCATGCATATCATATAGAGCTTGATGAGGGGAAGCTTGTTGGGGACGAGACTGAACAGGCATAGCTAGTTGAATACCGACACGCTCTCCTAAGAGCTGAACGGCTTCCATGAAAGACACGCCTTGGTATTCTTCGATAAACTTAAAGACATCTCCTGAACGCCCACATCCAAAACAGTGATAAAACTGCTTGTCTTCCACAACGTTGAAAGAGGGGGTCTTTTCACCATGAAAAGGACAGAGCCCTAAATAGTTCCGTCCAGCCTTCTGTAAAGAAATCACATCACCTATGACTTCCACAATGTTGGCATTGTTTTTGATTTCTTCAATGACTTGCTTGTCAACCATACACAATACCTCCATCTTATCATAGTTTCACGTAAACTAGTATAGCTTATTTCTGAAAAAAAGTAAACCATTTCATACGCTTTCCGTAATTCTCTTTGCCTTATTTTTCTAGATAGAAAGAGGAGATAAAAAACTCAGAAACACTTCCATGTTTCTAAGTTAATCTTCACTATTTTTTGATGAAATACAGGCCCATCTATTCAAATAATTGATAGTAGTCCGAGATCTTCATCTTAGCTTTTTCCTCTTTATTGAGGTCTTGGATGATACGCCCCTCCTTCATGACAATCAGACGATTTCCATACTTCAGTGCATCTTCCATATGGTGGGTAATCATCAAGGCTGTCAGATGATCCTTGCTAACAAAGTCATCTGTTAATTCCATCAAGGCCACACTTGTTTTTGGGTCAAGGGCAGCCGTGTGTTCATCCAACAAGAGCAACTCTGGTCGCTTCAAGGTTGCCATCAAGAGACTCAAGGCCTGACGTTGTCCACCTGATAGAAATTCAATAGGAGTGTCCAGGTGTTTTTCAAGACCATTTCCCACTTTTTCAATGGTAGCCTGAAACTCTTCCCTATGGCTTGAAAGTCTCCTAGGAAGGAGTCCTCTCTTCTCACCACGAAACTTGGCAATCAAGAGATTTTCCGCCACTGTCATACGAGGAGCCGTACCCATCTTAGGATCCTGAAAGACACGAGACAGGTATTTAGCCCGCTTTTCAGGTGAAAAATGCGTCACATCCTCGCCCATGATACGGATACTTCCACTTGTTAAAGGTAAGGTACCTGCAATAGTGTTAAAAAGCGTTGACTTCCCAGCTCCATTTCCCCCTAGGATGGTAATGAAATCATGTTCGAAAATTTCAAGAGAAACATCATTCAGAATGATTTTTTCCTCATCAAAGCCATTTGTGATGACCTTGGTAGCATTTTTTAATTCTACAATTGCTGTCATTTGCTAAACTTGACTCCTTTCAGGTATTTGCTTTTGAAGGTTGGAATCATGAGGCAAACTGCCAAAATCAAGGCGCTGTACAAACGAAGATAACTTGTATTAAACCCAAGAGCAATCACTCCCCAAACGAGGAACTGATAAGCGATAGAGCCTACAACGATGGTCATGAGTCGCTCTGCCAAGGTCAAACTCTTGAACAATACCTCACCAATAATCAAGCTAGCAAGCCCTACAACAATCACCCCGATTCCTCGTGAAACATCTGCGTATCCTTCTTGTTGAGCAATTAAGGCCCCTGCAAGGGCGATAATCCCATTTGAGAGAACCAAGCCCATGAGTTCCATACGTCCTGTATTGATACCAAAGCTACGAGCCATATCAGGATTGTCACCTGTAGCGATGTATGCCTGACCTAGTTTGGTATCTAGGAAAAAGAGCATAAGGCCAATAACAAGAGCAACAAAGATAAATCCAGTCAGGAGTTGGTTAAGGTCTGAATCAAAAGGTAAGACATCCTGGATTTGTTTAGTTCCAAGAAGCCCCAGATTGGCACGTCCCATGATCATGAGCATGATGGAATGGCAGGAAGTCATTACTAAAATTCCTGATAAGAGGGTTGGGATTTTTCCTTTGGTATATAAGAGACCTGTTGCCATTCCAGCTAGACAGCCTGCTCCTACCGCAGCCAATGTCGCTAAAAATGGATTGACTCCCTGCGTTATCAAGGTTACAGCTACTGCTCCCCCAAGAGGAAAAGAACCCTCAGTAGTCATATCTGGGAAATTCAAAATTCGAAAAGTCATAAAGATTCCCAAACCTAAAATCGCCCAGACCATCCCCTGAGAAATAATGGATACTATCATAATCTTTCACTCATCTCTTTCTTTAGTAAAAATGGGAGGAGATGTCCCCAACTCCTCCTTTATCTTTATTCAATCACTTGTCCTGCTTCTTTTAGAACAGACTCAGGAATGGTGATACCAAGTTCTTGTGCTAGTTTTTTGTTGATAACCGACTTACCAGTTGAAAAGACATTAACTGGCGTATCAGCTGGTTTTTCACCTTTCAAAACTTTGGCAATCATCTTACCAGTAGCCACTCCAAGATCGTGTTGGTCAACTACTACAGATGCTAATCCACCTGCTTCTACCATGGCAGTAGCACTTGGGTAGATTGGCTTTTTAGCTGTTTGGTTGCTTGAAACAACTGTTGAGAATGCGGATGCGATGGTGTTGTCAATTGGAACCCAAATCGCATCGACCTTGCTTGTCATAACATTGACTGTTGAAGCAATTTCGTTAGTGGAAGGAACGGCAAAGGTTTCGACTGTCAAACCTGCTTTTTCAGCATAAGCCTTGAATTCTTCTACCTGTGTTTTTGAGTTATCTTCGCTACTTGAGTAAAGAGCTCCGATTGTTTTGACATTTGGTGTCAAAGTTTTAATCAATTCCACTTGCTGTTCTGCTGGGTTATGATCTGACACCCCTGTGATGTTGCCACCTGGTTTTTTCAAATCTTTGACCAAGTTAGCACCGATTGGGTCTGTAATAGCAGCCATGATAACAGGTAGGTCTTTTGTAGCACTAGCAAGTCCTTGAGCAGCTGGTGTTGCAATCCCAACAACAACGTCATTTCCATTTGCTACCAATTGTTTACTCATGGTTGCAACCTTGCTCTGATCACCTTCAGAGTTCATAAAGTCGATTTTTACTTGGTCGTCCTTATAGCCTTCTTCAGCAAGTCCATCTTGAATTCCTTGGTAAATCAAGTCCAAGGATGGGTGACTAACAAACTGAAGAACACCAACCTTAGCGACCTTTTGCTCTTCCTTAGCTGCTGGCTTGTTCATTGATGAATAAATCAAGCTAGCCACTACCAATACTGCTAATCCAGCGATAATTCCAATCAAACGTTTATTTTTCATTTTTCTTTCTCCTTAATTCTTTTATCTTAACTTTTTAAATCACATCATCAAGCGATGCCATCGTTTAAATTCCATCATCATCCTCCTAATAGAAAAAGTCCTCACACAAAAAACTTGTGTGAGGACGTCGATGCGCGGTGCCACCTCAATTATAGGGACTATCCCTATCGCTCTTTCTCGCATTCACGAGTTGCACTGTAAGGTGTGCTCACCGAATTTTTATGATTTCAAATTCTTTATAACATTCAGCCCAATTTTCATCAATTTCATCTATCTGCTTTCACCAACCACAGACTCTCTAAAAAACTTCAATGATTACTTTCTGAATGTTTAAATTATATCATTTTTCAACTACTTGTCAAGCTTATTTTTAGAATTTTTAAAACAATTCAAAAACTTCCCCTTTAAAAAAGAGGAAGTTTGTAGAATATCAGCCTGAATTACGCAAACCAGTTGCAATTCCGTTAATGGTTGTATGAATCAGTTTTTCTTCGTCAGCTGACAATTCACCACGACGTTGACGTTTAATCAACTCCAACTGGATGTAGTTGAGGATATTAAAGTAAGGCATACGATAGTTTAGACTGTCTTTTAGATAAGAGTTTTCTGCTAAGAGTTCGTCATAGCCTTCGATAGCTAAAATAACATCCTTAGTCAATTGCCATTCATCTAAAATAGTGTAGTAGATAGCTTGTACTTCTTCGTCTTCACAGAGCTTGGCATATTCAAAAGCAATGTTCATATTAGACTTAGACAAGACCATGTCTACATTAGAAAGCAAAGATTGGAAGAAAGGCCAGTTTTGGTACATGTCTCGAAGAAACTCGATATTCTTTGGATCTTGATCAATAAACTCTTTAAAGCTTGATCCCACTCCATACCATCCAGGGAACATAACACGGCTTTGTGACCATGAGAAGACCCAAGGAATGGCACGCAAACCACCGATTTCTGTAATGGTCTTACGAGCGGCTGGACGCGAACCGATATTAAAGCTTGAAATAGCCTTGATTGGGCTTGATTCAAAGAAATAGTCATAGAAATGTTCATTTCCAAAGACCAAATCACGGTAGATATCGTAGCTGCGATCCACTACTTGGTCCATAATCGCTTCGTAACGGTTTGATGTGTTGGTATCACTCTTCTTCTTGGTAATCATACGGTTAATGGCTGCAGAAACTAGCATTTCAAGGTTATAATAGGCAGCGTCTTTGTTTCCGTATTTGTTTCCAATCACTTCTCCTTGCTCAGTCAAACGGATACGGTCCTTAATAGACTTGAGTGGTTGAGATGTGATGGCTTCATAAGTTGGTCCACCACCACGACCCACAGTACCACCACGACCATGGAAGAAAGTAACCTTAACGCCAAATTCATCCCCAATAGCAGTTAATTGTTGTTGCGCCTTATAGAGGGTCCAACACGATGACAGGTAACCACCGTCTTTGTTACTATCGGAGTAGCCAAGCATGATTTCTTGATAGTTGTCTTTTGAAGCAATCCATTTTTTAGCCAAAGGAAGTGAGAAATATCTTCTCATGGTTTCTTCTGAGTGATCCAAGTCCTCGATCGTTTCAAAGAGGGGAACAATCTGAACGCGGGCTTTTTGGGCATCCACCAATCCTACCTCCTTGAGCATGATTGCTAGTTCTAGCATATCGGATACACTTGTCGCATGTGAGATAATGGTTTGACGAATAACGTTTTCACCCAGTTTATCCTTCAACTTGCGCGCAGCTTTAAAGATAGACAGTTCCTTCTCAAGAAGTTCTGACTTTTCAGCATGAGTTGCTGAGAGGATACGAGGGTCTTCTTCCAACTCTTTTAATAGGAGGGCGCATTTTTCATCTTCAGACAGATCGCTATAGTGGTCGTTGATGCCAGCAGATGCTAGCAATTCAGCCACACAAGCTTCATGAACACTAGAGTCTTGGCGCATATCAATAGAAGCAAGGTAGAAACCAAAGATTTCGACAGCTTGCATCAACTCGACAAATTCTCCTGAAATCAGGTATTCCCCTTTGTTCTCTAATAGAGAGTCGCGAATGGCCAACAAATCTTGATAAAATTCATCTGCAGTGGCATATCTAGGCTGAAGGTCCTTGTCTTCAATCAAATAAGCCTTGGTTGCCTGCATCTTAGCTTGGATGTCAAAGAGGGCACGACGATAGAGTTCTTTTTCACGGTAAATGGAGTTATCCTGTGACTTCAGCGCCATCTCACGGACCTTGTCGCTGACATTCACAATGCTGGTTGACAGTGAAAATTCACGATAAAGATTATAAATCTTTTCATCATAGTAGTTCATGATGACTTCGCACTGAGTCAAGGCTGATTTGTTGAGGGTTTCAGCAGTTACGAAAGGATTTCCATCACGGTCTCCTCCGATCCACATCCCCATAGTAATCGGTTTTGGATGTTGGAGCTCGATACCTTGTTCTTTAGCTAGTTTCTTATACTCAGCCGTTAAACGTGGAACAGCATTCAGGAAAGAACTTTGGTAGTACTCCATCACGTTGGTGATTTCGTTGGTTACCTTCAATTTCTTCTCGCGAATCATGTCCGTTTGCATGATAATCTCAATATAACGACGGAGATCCGTGTGCCATTTTTCTTTGTTAATCAAGCCTAGTTTGACATCACGGTACTTACGCAAAAGAGTATGGATGTGATTGGTCAAATCCAACATACTCTTACGTTGAACCTGAGTCGGATGGGCAGTCAGAACAGGCACAACATTCAGCTGCTCCAAAATGGTAGCTGCATTTTCTTTTTCAGCCACCATTTTAATGGTTGTAGATAATTTCCCTAGATAGTCTTGGTCAATATTATTTTGGTGATTGATCTCATAAGCCAAATCCACATCCTCAGAGATATTGATCAAGAGTGGAAGGATTGAGAAATAGCGAGAAATGTAAATCATTTCTTCATTCGAAAGACTGGTCACTAGGTCATTTAGCCCTTGATAATTCTCGCTAGTTGATAATTCCTTCAACTGGATAATCTTTTCAAAGGTTTCTGGCGCCAGCATATTTTTTGTGATATCTTCTAATAGCTCCGTCAGAATCAAGACTTCTTCTTGGACGACTGCTTTATTACTATAGTTTTCTAATTTTTGAAGAGACATATACTTTCCTTTCCATACAATCCTTACAGACTTTCATCGGTTTGATTCTCGTATTCTCTGATAAGTTTGGCACGTTTTTCACTGGCATCGATGTTTAAAACAAGAGCTATGGCTACGGATAAGACTAGGAGACTATTTCCACCTTGTGAAAGGAAGGGGAAGGTTACCCCTGTAGAAGGAATCAACCCTGAAATCCCACCGATATTGACAAAGACCTGCACAAGTATCATCCCTCCGACACCGATAGCAACCATAGAATTAAAAGGATCTTTAGCTCGAATTCCGACTAAGATAATTCTCAAAATCAAGAAGAAGACCAGAGCCAAAATCATACTGGCTCCAACGAATCCAAACTCTTCGATGACAATCGAAAAGACAAAATCCGTATGGGCTTCTGGCAGATAACCACGCTTCTCAATAGAATTCCCCAGTCCCAGGCCGAACCAGCCTCCATTTACCATTGCATAGTAGGAATTTGCGAGCTGGTGTCCTGCACCCGCCAAGTCATTAAAGGGATTAAAGAAGGCACTAAAACGTTTCGCAACGTAACCAAATACCGGTATTTGAGAGAACTTTTCAACCCCAACAAAGCGAATGACAGACAAGACTAACATTGAACTCCCTGCCAAGAGTGCTAGAATGGTCGAGAACCAACGATAGGCGATCCCACTAACGGTATACATGATGAGCGCTACTAAGACCAAGATGGTCGCATTTCCCAAATCTGGGAAAATTCCCAAACTTCCAATCAGAACCAGCAGAACAAAACGCCAGTCGTTAAAAGCTCGAGGCAGCCACTGATTCTGTGTCAAAACCTGGAAGTCATAAACCGCAATCTCATCTTGTTGTTTTGAAAATCGATGTGCCAGGTACCAGATGATGATAATCTTAAGGTATTCCGCAGGCTGAATCGTTACAGGTCCTACAGAGATCCATCCGTATGCTCCATTGACAGGTGTTCCGACCAGTCGAGCCAGAGCTAAAAGAACCATCTCCACAATCATTACGATAAAGATGAGACGACCATTTCTTAAGAATCCTAATTTTAATTTATAGATTAAGGCAATCAGAATCAAACTAGCTATCCAGAAGATCCCCTGGTTTCGCACCAATTGAAAGGCACTTTTCCCTTCCTCAATCAAGGTTGCACTCGTTGTCGAATAAACCACAATCAGCCCCAAAATCGATAAAAGGAAGTAAGGAATCAAAATGGAATAGTTTAGTAGGTGCCTTTTACTAATTTTCATATTTCACCACTCTAATAGGAACAGACGCTTCTGTTCCCAATTCCGTTTTATTTTCTAGTTTTGATTGCTATTATACCACTTTTTCAGAAAGAAAAAAACTCTTATCCTTTAATCCTTCGAATTTTACTCATTTTCTAGTTTCAAGCAAAAAATACAAACCTCTCTTGAGATTTGTATTTTAAGTTCTTAGTTAGATGAAGAACTAGTGCTTGAGCTTGAGTCACCACCACCGATGTATTGGGTGAAGATGTTTTGGAAGGCTTGGTCTTTGACCTTGATATTAGCAGCTTGCAATTCTTTACCAATTACTCCTTGAACAAAGGCTGAATCATTTTGTTTTTGAGTCAAGATGATGGTCTTCAATTTTTCTTTATAATCCTCTATATTAGAAGATTTTTCTGTTTTCTTCGTTACTTTGATGATGTAGAACTGATTGCTGTATGCTTGTGTTCCAGTAGCTGTAATCACATCAGAAATACCATTCACATCTAAGGCAAAGGCTGCTTTTTTGACTTGTTCTGGAAGTTCTGTAGAAGCAGAGTCAAAAGTGATTTCGCCACCATTTTCTTTTGTTTTATCGTCGTTAGAGTATTCTTTAGCAAGCTGGGCAAAATCCGCTCCTTCTGCTTTGGCTTTTTCAAGCACTTCTTTTGCCTTGTCTTCATTGTCCATACGGATGATTTGAGCAGTTACATCTGGTGTGTACGCTTCAAAAGCCTTTTGGTAGGCTTCGTCTGTCAATTCGCTCTCAGCAACCTTCTTAACTGCTAATTCAACCAATTTGCTAGTACGGATTTGAGCTTTACGAGTCTCAGGTGTCATACCTGCACGTTGAAGCACGCTGTTGTAGCTATCACCGTATTTCTTTTGTTCTTCAGCAACGGCGTCATCCACATCTTTATCCGTTACCTCTGATCCATATTGTTGTTCGAATACTTTTTGGATGGTCATATTTAGCAAGACTTGTTGTGCGGTTGGATTGTTCTTTACTTCTTCAAAGAATTGATGCTCTGTAATCACATCGCCCTTCATGCTGATCAAATCTTTTCCTTCAGAACTGTTTGAACAAGCTGCAAGTGTTGCTACTGATAAAAGTGTGATGGCTCCTGCCATAAGTTTTTTCTTCATGTTTACTCCTTTTACGGTAAGTGTTACCTTATCTATTTTACTATAATTTCTTAAATTTTTCTGAAAATCATTCACTCTCAGGAAGCTCTACTTCTGCTAGATTCTTTCGTAGCATGAGAATGCCGTCTCCAAGCGGAACTAGAGTTGCTGTTAGACCTGGATTGTCCAAAGTTGCATCGAAAAGTCTTTGCAAACCACGGTAAATGGTTCGTTGACCTCGGCGGACTTCCATGATGTCCTTGGCAACATCTCCTCCTTGAAAAATATCATCCAAGACCACTACTCCACCGACTTCCAAATGTTTAAGGATTTCAGGCAGAAAGACGATATACTTGGACTTGGCCGAATCCATAAAGACAAAGTCATAAGTTTCTGTCAGAGTAGATAAAACATCTACTGCATCTCCCTCTAAAAGAGTGATTTGCTTACGACTGTCAAACTTGGCAAAGTTCTCCTTGGCAAAACCGATCATCTCAGGATTACGGTCAATGGTTGTAATCTTTGCATCTGGCGCATGTTCTGCCATCAAGAGGGCAGAAAAGCCAATAGCTGTCCCAATTTCCAAAATGTTCTTGGGCTGTATGGTCTCCATGAGAAATCGAAAATACGCGACCGTTTCATGGGGAATGATGGGAATATTTTCCTTGCGAGCGAAGGTCTCCAATTCTTTCAAGGAACCTGTCACCTGCTTTTGACGCTGGCGCATGAGTTCTACGATTTCTTCCTTGACGACGGGACGTCGCATATTGTGATTGGCATTTTTACTGTAAGACTCTACCATCTTAAGCTAGTCCCAATTTTTCAACAAGGGCTTCAAACTCATTCAAACGGCGTTCAAAGACTGCAAAGGCATCGTTGAGGTAGTCTTCCTTCTCCATATCGACGCCCGCTTTTCTCATGACATTGAGCGGATAGTCTGACTTACCTGCTTTGAGATAGTCGATATAGCGGTCACGATCTTCTGGACTACCATGGACAATCTTTTCAGCCAAGGCTGAAGCAGCTGCAAAACCTGTTGAATACTGATAAACATAGTAGTTATAGTAGAAGTGTGGAATGCGCGCCCACTCGTATTGGATCTGAGGATTGTCTTCCTTGCTGAGTCCGTAGTACTCTTGGTTCAAGTCAGCGTAGAGTTTATTGAGGAAATCACTTGTCAAGACTTCTCCATTTTGGTCTGCTTGGTGGATAGCATGTTCAAACTCAGCGAATTGAGTTTGACGGAAAACTGTTCCACGGAAACCATCTAGGAAGTTATTGAGAATAGCAAAGCGAGTTGCATCGTCTTCCACTTCTTCCAACAATTTCTCTGTCAAGATATTTTCGTTAGTCGTTGAGGCAATCTCAGCCAAGAAGATAGAATAATCTCCGTAAACATAAGGTTGGGTTTCACGAGTATAGCTAGAGTGCATACTGTGACCTGTTTCATGGACAAGGGTAAAGAGATTATCTAGATTGTCCTGCCAGTTGAGAAGCATAAAGGCATTGGTATCGTAAGAACCACCAGAGTAGGCACCAGAACGCTTGCCTTGGTTTTCATAGACATCAATCCAACGCTCACTGAAGGCACGTTTAACACGGCTCAAGTAGTCGTCACCTAAAACCGCCAAAGCTTCTTCTGCCTTTTTCAAGGCTTCCTCATAAGTAAAGCTGTATTCTACTGAAGATAGCGGTGTGTAGACATCGTACATCTTGAGATCTGAAATCCCCAAGATTTTAGAACGAAGGTTAAGGTAACGATGCAAGAGTGGCAAATGCTTGCGAACTGCTGCTACTAGATTGTCATAGACACTTTCTGGAACAAAGTTTGCTGCGAGGGCTGCATGGCGAGCACTCTTATAGTTGCGAACTTTTGCTCGGTAGTTTTGCACCTTAACATTTGTCTGCAAAGTCTTAGCATAAGTGTGTTGAAATTGCTCGTATATCGCATAAAGGGCTTCATAGGCACCACGACGCACTTCACGGTTTTTAGACTCCATCAAACGGATGTAAGTACCGTGTGAGAGTTGCACTTCATTGCCTTCGTCATCAAGCACGTATGGGAAGCTAATATCCGCATTGTCCAAAATAGCGAAGGTTTCACTAGCAGAACCAAAGATTTCTCCTGCTCCAGCAAGTAATTCTTCCTCACGTTGCGAAAGAACATGGTCTTTCTTTTGCAAGAGCTTGTCAAAAAAGTGCTTGTAAACTTGGAGTTTTGGTTGAGCTTCTAGGAAGGCCGCATACTGCTCTTCGCTAATCTCCATAAACTCAGGTTCATAGAATGAAAAGGCTTGTTCTAACTGACTGTATAGGGTCATTGCCTTAGCATAGTACTCTTGATACTTGGATTCACGCGTGTCCTGGTCATTTTTCATATGTGCATAGACATAAAGCTTTTCAACTTGGCGTTCCAAATCAAGTGAAAATTCTGTGTTCTCAAGCAAACTGTCTGCGCTGTCTAAGAGATGTCCCTCATACTGAGATGCTGTTTGTACTTTTTCAGTTAAATCTTTCAAGGCTTCTTCCCAAGCCTGGTCTGTTGGGTAGATTGTTGAAAGATCCCATGTATCTTTTTCATTTATTTCATGTCGTTGTAATACCATAAGATTCCTCCATCCTTTCTATTTTACCACATTTTTTGAGAAATATAAGTGATAAAAGGCTGGTGGATAGAGCTTTTGGCGATTATTTTTCGGATTTTTTTGATAGTAAGCCTGAAAATTTCTATAATAGCTAGTCAGATCCGTTTCAATCTGCAAAAAATCACCCGATTCTATCGGTCTGACCTGGGGATACCAGTCGTCTAGTTGAAGGTTTAATAGATTGTCTCCTCGATGATAAGCTTCCTCCTGTTTTTTCATCCAGTAAGGCGTTTGGTAGTACAACTGTTGGCGAATGTAGTGACAGATAGTGGAATCTTGCACGACTGCAAAACGAGGCAGTTTTTGTTTTTGATAAGGAAATCGTAGAATTTCCAAGAGATTTCCTTGGCCATAGGGAAATTCCTTGACCTGAAAATGAAGCTTGCCACGTAGATCCTGATGCAGAAGATATTTGAGTCTCAAAATTTTCCTTTTGAGATCCAGTTCCCAAACAAAGAAACCCATATTTTGACTAAAGTAGAGAAATCCCCTTTGCAATTGTGTTAATCGCTCTTTTAACCAGAGTTTTTCTCCCAGTAGCCAGATAACCTGATAGCCCTGGCTGCGGTATCCTTGACTTCTATCGCCTAAAAGCTTTTGAGACAAGGGACTGCACTGAACCTCCAGAGCTAGTTTCTCATTGACGAGAACATCTGCTATCTGCTGAATCTCGGGCAGACTATATTCTAAGGCGACTTGATTGTCCTTCTTGACCCAATGATAAAGGGCCTCTTTATTTCCCAAGTGTTCTGGACTTTCATTCTCGAAAATAGCCATACAATCTCTTAACCTTTCATGGGCAAAGTGCGTTCGAATACTCTGTCCTTGGCGTAATCGTAGTCCGCCTCCACAGGCTGGACAAGTATAAGCTTGCTTGGTCACATCTTTTTCGAGGGCATTCACCAATTTTCCCTTGGCATCTCTGGCTACAAACATGGTCTACCTCCTTTTCTCATTTATTCGAAAAAAAACTAAAAAAGACTGGAATTCCAGCCTTTCATATTACTTTTCTACCTTTTAAACCTCTTAGAGTATTTTTTCAACATGGGAATGAGATTGGGAATCTGCTCACTTCTAATGACCAGCACGCCGTATTCCTGGCAGCGATTGGCATAAGCAGGATTGATTTTCCCCGTACAGACAATTAACTTGAGGCAACTCTCCCCAGCAAAATGATTGGCGTAGACTTCTAGTTCGTTGATGGCTTCGACTGATAAATCTGTCATCTTGCAAGAGATAAAGGTAATCGACCGTCCCTTTCTCAGAATGACATCAATCTCATTTTGGACATTATCCGCCTCTGGAAAGATGCCATTCCAATCAATCTCACCTCCTATCATGCACTCATCAAACAGCTGAGATTCAAGCGCCAAGAGATAGAGATATACCTCTAAAATATGTCCCTTATTGCGGCAAAAGACTTGAGCTTCTTGACTTGGAAAGCTGTATGCTACTCGTTTCTTGTCCTCGCTTTCAATACAAAGCATCCCTGCTTCCACAAGTAAAGGGATGAGGGATTCTGGATAGTGATAATACCTGCCATTGTTTTCCAGTATCTTTTCTGTCTCAGCATGCAGGTCATTGGTCTTAGCTAGAGAGAAAAATTGGGTCACTTGATACCAGTGGGCAGGATTGGCAATGGCAGAGCTGGCTAGCTTTTTGATGGCTGCAATTTGCTGAGCTGAGTGGATAGGGCGTTTTGATTTGAGCATTTTTCCACCACGCAAGGCTATCAACTGTTGGATGCTTAGGGTTGGAATGTCCATGTCTTCTTTTTCTAACTGACCGGCTACCCACTTGTATTGTTTTCTCTGCTCGACATCCATGGCAACGATGGGGAGCTGCCGATCCAAGCCGTATTGATAGAGAGATAAGACTAGTAGCGAATCCCCACCAAAAACATCGAGAAGGACTTGGTCATAGCCTGCTAGACAATAATCTAACTGGTCTGCTAGTTGTTCTAAGGATAACTGACGAAAGGTCACTCGTTGAATATGAGGTACCTCTTCCATGATAAACTGACGGAGAGAGAGCTTCTCTTCATTGCTTATTTTCGTCAAAGATAGAAAAAGAATCTCGTCACAATCACTGATAAAGGCTTGGTAGACATTCTTTTCCAATACATGCCGATCATACAGCTCCACCAAAAGACTCGTCATTCGACCACCTCCATCATAAAGACTTTCTTGCGCTGAGAGTATCAGCAATACAACTCTAATGCTCAGATTTCCTACTTCTAGTATAGCATAAAATCCTGCTCTCCCCAATCAACCAACGCAAACAAAAACGAATAGAGACCTTGCAAAGTGGTTTCTATTCACTGGGTTAAGTTTGATTTACTTGATTTTTTTAGCTAGCATAGTCGCAAAGCGTAGTTGAATGCGATTACCATTTTCATCACGACGGTGCAGATGTCCTGGGTTTTCATTATATTTGACCAATTCCCAATCCTTGTAGTAGTCCGCCAGTTCCCCTTCTTTAAAGGTGAATGGGAAATTAACCGAGCAAGGATAATCCTCTGTATCCATGGCACAGACGATAAGATTGTAACCACCGACCGTGGTGTGCTCCTGCATATTTTGGATAATAGCTGGAATGCGGTTCGCTTGTAGGAACATCAGAACAACTGTTGAAACGATAAAATCATAGTCTTGGCTAACACTGGCAGAATTGATATCATAAAGTCCGACAGGCATGTCTAGATCCTCTTGCTCTACGATGCTTTGCAAGATTTCAAGGGACAATTCATTTTGATCAACAGCTGTCACATCAAAACCATTCTGTGCAAGAAAGAGAGAGTTACGGCCTTGACCACAACCCAAATCCAAGGCTCTTCCTGGTTTCACCGTCTGCATAGCCTCTAGGACCTCTGAATGGACTGGATTGGTCTGGTATTTCTTAGGAAAATAATCCTCAGGTTTACAATAAAATTCCAAGTACCACTCTACATCGTCTGTTGCAGCCTCTACTCGGTGCCAGGCTTGCGGTTGCGCCATGGGATTGTCTGCTCCCGCCTCAAAGAGATGCTCAGCTAGAACCTCACCATCTTCTGTCAACTCAATAAACTTGAGTGCCCCCTTTAAGACAGTAATTTTTCCCCAAGTGCCTACCTTGGTATTGTGCTTTTGCTGGACAGCTTCTGGCATGGTCTGTTTATTCCACAAGGGCATCCGTTTATAGGCAATTAATTTTTCCATTTTACTTCCTCTTCTTAACGCTGGTTAACAGCTTTCATCACACGCGCGATGTCGCGGTTTTGTTCACGACGCTTGATCGACTCCCGTTTGTCATAGTCATGCTTCCCTTTAGCAAGTCCTAAAAGGAGTTTGGCGTAGCCATCTTTGATATAGACTTTAAGGGGAACAAGGGTCATTCCTGTCCCTTTGGTCTCTTGTTCCAATTTTTGAATTTGCTTCTTATGGAGCAGGAGTTTACGACGGCGTTCTGGTTCCTGGTTCCAGATATTGCCCTCTTCGTAAGGGGCAATATGAACATTGCTCAGCCAGACTTCCCCATTTTTTACTTGGGCAAAGCCGTCCTTGAGATTGATTCGAGCAGCTCGAACGCTCTTAATTTCAGTTCCAGTCAGGACCATCCCTGCCTCTAGCGTATCTACGATTGTATAGTCGTGGTGCGCCTTTTTATTTTGTGCGACGACCTTTCCCTCGCCCTTTGCCATGCTTGGCTCCTTTCTTAGCTACTTCTTTGTAAAAAGGTTTCTTGCCTTTTTTCTTTTTATCTTTTTGTGAATGCTTGTGCTTATCATTTGAGCGCCCTGATTTTCTCTTGTCTTCCTTCTTATCCGAACGACGACTTGAACCACGACCCCTGTCTTTGCGTCCAGCTTGTTTCAAGCCTTTTTCGATGACATCAAACTCACTTGGGATATAAGAGAAGTCAATCTCACCTGTCATCTTATCCGCTCTTTCAACCCGAATGCGAATCTGCTGTCCTACACGGAAAGTTATTCCTGATTTCTCTCCACGGAGAGTCAAATCTCGCTCATTGAAATGATAAAATTCAGGTAGATTGGTGATGTGAATCAAGCCCTCAACCGTGTTTGGCAATTCAACAAAGAGACCGAATTTAACGATGCTAGACACAACCGCATCGTACTCTTCACCAACGTATTCTTCCATGTACTCAGCCTTTTTCATGGCTTCGACTTCACGCTCCGCCTCGATGGCACGACGTTCACGGTTGGAAGACTGGGTTGCAATCTCTGGAATCACTTGTTCAAAATGCTCTGCTATTTCCTTAGAACGGCCGTAATCCCGAATCATTCGATGGACAAGGAGGTCTGGATAACGGCGAATAGGGCTGGTAAAGTGAGTGTAATAATCAGCAGCAAGACCATAGTGACCGTGATTGTGCTCAGAATAGCGAGCCTGCTGCATGGAACGAAGAAGCATCATGGACAATACATCCGCATAGGGTTCTCCCTCAACAGCACGCATGATGTCTTGAAGCGCCTCCTGGCTAATCTCACTGGCAGTCCCATAAATCCGCAAACCAAAGCTTGAAGCATAATCAATAAACTTCTGAACTTTTTCAGCCTTGGGCTCCTCGTGGATTCGATAAATGAAAGGTAGATCCAGCTTGCTAAAGTGCTCGGCAACCGTTTCATTAGCAATCAACATGAAGGACTCAATCATCCGCTCAGCAATGCCACGTTGGCGAAGAACGATATCCACAGGCTTACCTTTTTTATCCACCAAGATCTTAGCTTCACTGGTATCAAAGTTAAGGGCACCACGCTTCTCACGCATGCTTTCTAGCCTTTCATGAAGCTTGGCCATGAGCTCGATACTTGGAACAATTTTCTTAAACTCTCGTCTCTTTTCCTCATCGCCAGCTAGGATATCATTAACAGCGCTATAGGTCATACGGAAGCTCGTCTTGATAACTGTTTGGGTAATGGTGTAATTAACCACACGACCATGTTTATCAATTTCCATAATAGCAGACTGGGTCAAGCGATCGACTTGAGGATTGAGAGAGCAGATGCCATTTGACAAACGCTCTGGAAGCATTGGAACCACTCGGTCTGTCACATAGACAGAAGTCGCGCGGTTAAGGGCTTCCTTGTCAAGGGCAGAACCCTCGGTCACATAGTAGGAAACATCTGCGATGTGAACTCCGAGTTCGATATTGCCATTCTTTAAAGGCTTGATGTGTACTGCGTCGTCCAAGTCCTTGGCATCCGCACCGTCAATGGTAAAGGTGATTTCATCTCTCAGGTCCAGACGACCTTCCATATCCTTTTGAGACGGAGCTTCTGGCACACTTTCTGCTTCCTTGAGAACAGCTTCTGGAAATTCTGAAACAATATCCATGGATTCCAAGACTTCAAGAACGTCAATCCCAGCATCAGTCGAGTGCCCCACCACGTCTAGCACACTAGCGACAAAGAAATCATGTTTCTTACTTGGGTATTTGTCAATAAAGACCTTGAGAACTTCAGTACCTTCCAACTTGATAGCCGGTTTCTTCACATAAATCGGTTGGCTAATTTTCTGATTCTTTGAACGAATGTAGCCCGCATACTTGGGCTTTTCCTGATCCAGAACGATTTGCCCGACAACGGTTGTCAGGCTGTGTTCTAAGATATCAATAATTTTGGCTTCTGCAGCTGTTCCCTTGTTACGATCAGCGACTTTCTTGATGACCACCTCTACGGTATCACCATCAATGGCATAGTTGACATCGTTTTTTCCTACAAAAAGGTCGTCCTCTTCCCCTTCTAGAGTAACAAAGCCAAAGCCGTTTTTATGGGCATGAAAAATCCCTTTGAGAGTAATTTCATGTTTCCTCTTTTGGTCCAGACATAAGCTACCATCATCTTCAAAACGAATCTGGTGCTTTCTTTCCATCAGAGACAGAGTTTTAATCAACTCACGGAAATCCTTTGACCCATCCTTTCCGAGAGCCTGAGCTAGGTCATTTACCGTCACTCGCCCCTTCTCTTGCAAATAATCTTTAATTTTATCTTTCATGTTTTCTTTCTAGATTTTTATAATTTCTTTTTGATTGATAACTTTATAAGTGTCATTGAAAATAAAAATAGGCTAAGACCTAGTCTCGCCCATTTCTTATCTACTTGATAATACCGTCAATGCTAAGGCAATGGCTAGCCAGAAAAAGACTAAAATACCTGTCAAACGTTGCATCACAGCTTCAAAACCACGAGCTTTACTACGTTCAAACAAATCGCCTGCGCTGGCATCAAATACATTGCTGGATTGGTTCTTAGTTGGTTGCATGAAAATCGCAATCACAATCACAACAGATAATACTAATAAAATGGTTAATAATAGGTTATACATATCAAACTCCTTAAAATCCCTATTATTTTACCATAAATTCTACTTAGATTCAAGATGTAAAGTTACTTTTCTTTCCTTTGGACAATATTTTAACACCTCAATCTTGTCTGGATGAGTTTTGGAGTTCTTACTGGTTAGATAATTCA
This sequence comes from Streptococcus oralis, assembly GCF_023110055.1. Lineage (GTDB taxonomy): Bacteria > Bacillota > Bacilli > Lactobacillales > Streptococcaceae > Streptococcus > Streptococcus oralis_BY. The sequence goes on from NZ_JALDVG010000001.1 coordinate 733,695, forward strand.
TGCTACCACAAGAGGAGCACTTGAGATTGATTTTTACTCGCACTAGATTTCCTTTACTTTTAATAATGATCTAAATTGCACTATGTTACATAAACAACTGAAAGCTACACAGGCTGCTGTCGCATAAAAGACAGCATGATAGCCCAAATATCCTGCAACTGCAGATCCCGCCATAGGTCCAATCACTCCACCGAGGTAAAAAAAGACTTGGTTGAAGGCGAAAATCCTTGAAATACCTGATTTTGGAGTCATTTTGCTGAGAAGGGCATTGACTCCCGGTATGAGAGCTCCCGTTCCCAAACCAAAGAGAAAACGATACAAGCCAAGTTGAAGGGGGCTGGTTGCATGGGCACAAAGAAGGTAAATGATGACGGAATAAATCTGCGCTGCAACTAACAATCTATGATTCCCTACCTTATCGCCAAGTTTTCCTAGAATTCCAGCACTCATCATACTAGAAAATCCCATGCTGGATACGATCAATCCTGATACAAAGAGGAGATTCTCAGTCTGCCCTAAGTCCCGCACATAGAGAGCTAGAATGGGGCCAATTGATTGAGCTGAAAATTGAATGACGAAGCTCGTCAAAAAAAGGTTTACTAAGAGCCTAGGATACTTGAAAGAAGAAAATACTTCTTTCGTTGGGATAGCCTTCTCCTTAGCAACTGGCTGAAAATCTTCCTTGATAAAGAAAATGGTTAGGATTGCAGCTAAAAATAAGAAAGCACCTACCAATAAAAAGACATTACGAATGCCAAAAATTTCAGCAATAAAGCCTCCAACAAAGGGACCCGTCAATGTTCCTGCAACTACACCTGTAGATAGAGTTCCCAGAGCCGCTCCCGACTTATCTTTAGGTACCTGACTAGCAATCAAGGCCGTTGCATTGGGGACAAAACCAGTAAATACACCATTGAGCAAGCGCAAAAAGAGTAGCCAATAGATATTTGGCACAAAGGCCAAACCTCCCATCGTAATGGTCATGGCAAGACCTGCTCGAATCATCATAGGCTTTCGACCGTACTTGTCAGCAAGAATACCCCAAATGGGAGAAACTAGAGCTGCTGAAACAGCCGAAACTGAGATGGCTAATCCAGCATAGAAAGCAACTTGGTCCCCTTCAATTCCCAACTGCTCTACAAAGATAGGCATGAAAGGAACGACCAAGGAAATACTGGCACCCGTTAGAAAACTACCGAACCATGCGACACGAAGATTCTCTTTCCAACTAATCTCTTGCACAGCTATCGCCTCCTTCAAGTAACTTCACTACTTGACTCACAAGCTGATCACGACTGCCATTATTGTCTAATATATGGCTCGCTAATTTTTTCTTTTCTTCTAAAGACCACTGAGTTGCCAGACGGGACTCTGCTACTTCCTTAGAAAGATGATCCCGTTTCATGAAACGTTCCACCTGAACATCACGGTTCACATAGACCAGCCATGTTTCATCAAACCAGGTGGCATAGTCCTGTTCAAAAAGCAGGGGAATATCCATGAAAAAAATCGTTTCTGTCTGAGTCAACTGGTCTCTCAGTGCAGCCAATTCCTCACGAATAATCTTTCCTTGGGTTTGCTTAGACCATTCCCGCTCCTCAGGATTTGAGAAGATGAGACTAGCCAGGAGAGGGCGATTGAGTTCTCCATTTTCTAAGATAATTTCTTGCCCAAAGTGCTGAACTAAGAGCTGATAAAGACGATCACCAGGTTTTTGTAGATCATGGACTACTGCGTCAGCATCCACCACTTGAAAGCCTTTCTCTCTTAGGAAATTTGTCACAGTTGACTTACCTGAAGCAATACCTCCTGTGACTCCGATGATTTTTCCCATCAGTCCCTCCTTTGACACTGAGGACAAAAATGAGTTCCCCTTCCGCCAAGCTGGAATTTCTCAATGATGGCGCCACAGCGCGAACATGCTTGTCCAGTCTTATCATAGACCTGATGGAAGTCCTGCATGGTTCCGTCTTCCCCAAAGGCATTGGTATAGGTTCTAATGGTGGAACCGCCCTTTTCGACTGCCTGTCCCAAAACAGCAATGGTCTGGTCATGAATAGCTGACGCTTCTTCTGCCGTCAAAGTCTGGGAAAGTCTAGCTGGATGAATCTGAGCTCGCCAGAGAACCTCATCCACATAGATATTGCCAAGGCCAGCTACCAAGGTCTGGTCTAGGAGATGGGATTTGATAGGCTTTTTAGACTTGGCTAGGGCAGATTGAAAGACCTGCAAATCAAAGTCCTGCTCTCTTGGCTCAGGACCTAGTTTCTTAGAAATAAAGTAGGCATCCAAAAGGTCGGGTGCCAATAGTTCCATAGTACCAAACTTGCGTACGTCCTCATATACAAGAGTGCCACCATCTTCGAACTCAATGAAAACATGGGCATGCTTGCGTTCTGGAACTTGGTCTGGATAGTAAAAATACTTTCCCTCCATCCGCAGATGAGAAATCAATACCTTGTCTGTCAGGTAAAAAAGCAAATATTTTCCACGACGCCCCATGGACTCAATTACTTGACCAGGCACTTCCTTTCGAAACTCGTCCAAATCCGTCTTGATCATCTTGGGATAGCGAATTTCTACACTCGAAATCCTCTTACCCAGAATCAATTTTTCCAAGCCACGACGAACCGTTTCAACCTCTGGTAATTCAGGCATAAATCCTCCTTCTGTAAAAACAAGAAGCAGGCATGAGCCCACCTCTACTTAGTATTCTTTTTCATTATAGCCAAAGTCAGCCAAATCTAGCTTTTTATCACGCCAGTTTTTCTTGACCTTAACCCAAGTTTCTAGGAAAACCTTGTCCCCTAGCATGAGTTCGATATCACGACGGGCCATGGTCCCAATTTTCTTGAGCATAGCCCCACCTTTTCCGATGATAATACCTTTTTGGCTATCACGCTCGACCATGATGGTTGCTCGGATGTGGACCTTGTCTGTCTCTTCATCACGCTTCATGGAGTCAACTACCACTGCAACTGAGTGAGGAATCTCTTCACGTGTCAAATGAAGAACCTTCTCACGAATCATTTCTGAAACCAAGAAACGCTCAGGATGATCTGTGATTTGATCAGCTGGGAAATACTGGAAACCTTCCTCTAGATTTTCACTCAAAATATCGATTAGTCGAGAAACGTTATTTCCCTGAAGGGCTGAGATAGGAACAATTTCCTTAAAGTCCATCTGGTTACGGAAGTCATCAATCTGAGCCAAAAGCTGGTCTGGATGAACCTTGTCAATCTTATTCACCACCAGAATCACAGGAACCTTGGCAGCTTTCAGACGCTCGATAATCATGTCGTCGCCCTTACCACGTGGCTCATCAGCTGGCACCATGAATAGAACAGTATCCACTTCACGCAGGGTACTGTAGGCAGATTCCACCATGAAATCGCCAAGGGCTGTTTTAGGCTTGTGAATCCCTGGTGTGTCAATAAAGACGATTTGCTCCTTATCCGTGGTGTAAATCCCCATGATTTTATTGCGCGTTGTCTGCGCTTTGTCACTCATAATGGCAATCTTTTGCCCCATGACGTGATTTAAAAATGTTGACTTCCCAACATTGGGACGTCCTAAAATGGCTACAAAGCCTGATTTAAATGTCATAATTTCCTCTTAATCTTTAAAATAATAAATCCCAAATGCGTGGGAGAAAGATGAGTGCACCAATCACCGCAGCAAGAAGGGAAACCACAAGCACGGCTCCTGCTGCCATGTCCTTGGCTTTCTTTGCCAACATAGAAAAGTGATAGTGACTGGCTAAATCCACTACATTTTCGATAGCGGAGTTAATAATCTCAAAAGCCACTACCAAGAAAATGCTCATTAGGAGAAAGAGCCATTCGATTCGTGACACCTGAAAAACAAAACCTGCAAGGATGACTACTAGAGCCGTCACTGCATGTTTTCGCATATTGCGTTCTTCCTTGAAAGCAGTCAGAATTCCTGTAAGAGCAAATTCTAAACTAGATACCAGGTCACGATTTTTCCATTTTCGTTTATTGTCTTGTGAGTCCATAGGCTGTCAAAATTTCTTCTTGTAAACCGAACATCTCCGCTTCTTCTTCCGGAGTGTAGTGATCGTAGCCGTTAATGTGTAAAAAGCCGTGTACTGCCAAGAAGCCCATCTCACGCTCAAAGCTGTGGCCATATTCCTCAGCCTGCTCATGCGCTTTATCAATAGAGATGAACAGTTCCCCAATATAGGCATCAAACTCGGACATCATTTCTGCTAATTCAGGATTTTCAAGCAAATCTTCCTCATCAAAGGAGATGTCCAATTCTGGCTTATACTCAAGGCTGATGACATCTGTCGGACGATCCGTATCACGGTACTCGAGGTTGAGTTCGTGGCTACGCTCGTTGGTCACAAAAGTAACTGCCATCTCCTTGTCTTCTTTTCCTATTTTTTGGGCTGCAAATTCCAAAATTTCTTGGGTTTGTTGCAATATTTCTTGTGAAACTTGACCAGTTTCATCTACCATTTCAATATACATGTACTTCTCGATTCTCTTTACTTGGCTTTATTATACCACATTTCCATGATTTTATTCTACCTTTTTGATATAATACTATGGAATACAATCACAAGGAGAGAACGATGTCATTTGACGGATTTTTTTTACACCATATGGTTGAGGAATTGCGAAGAGAGTTGGTCAATGGTCGCATCCAGAAAATCAATCAACCTTTTGAACAAGAGTTGGTCTTGCAAATCCGCAGCAATCGCCAAAGCCATCGCCTGCTCCTCTCTGCTCATCCTGTGTTTGGACGCATCCAGCTAACTCAAACGACTTTTGAAAATCCAGCCCAACCTTCGACTTTTATCATGGTTTTGAGAAAGTATTTGCAGGGTGCCCTGATTGAGTCGATTGAGCAAGTCGAAAATGACCGTATTGTGGAAATCACGGTTTCCAATAAAAACGAAATTGGAGATCATATCCAGGCTACCTTGATTATCGAAATCATGGGTAAACACAGTAATATTCTCCTCGTGGATAAAAGTAGCCATAAAATCCTCGAAGTCATCAAACACGTTGGTTTTTCACAAAACAGCTACCGCACCTTACTTCCAGGATCGACCTATATCGCTCCGCCAAGTACCGAGTCTCTCAATCCTTTTACTGTCAAGGATGAAAAACTCTTTGAAATACTACAAACCCAAGAACTAACAGCAAAAAATCTTCAAAGTCTCTTTCAAGGTCTGGGACGTGATACGGCAAATGAATTGGAAAACATTCTTGTCAGTGATAAACTGTCTACTTTCCGAAACTTTTTCAGTCAAGAAACCAAACCATGCTTAACAGAGACTTCCTTCAGCCCAGTTCCTTTTGTAAATCAGGTGGGAGAGCCTTTTGCCAGCCTTTCTGACTTGCTGGACACCTACTATAAGGACAAGGCTGAACGGGACCGCGTCAAACAGCAAGCCAGTGAACTGATTCGTCGTGTTGAAAATGAACTTCAAAAAAATCGACATAAGCTTAAAAAACAAGAAAAAGAGTTACTAGCGACAGACAATGCTGAGGAATTTCGCCAAAAAGGGGAATTGTTGACAACCTTCCTTCATCAAGTTCCCAATGACCAAGATCAGGTTACCTTGGACAACTACTACACCAACCAACCTATCACCATTGCGCTTGATAAGGCCTTGACTCCCAGTCAGAATGCCCAACGCTATTTTAAACGTTACCAGAAACTCAAAGAAGCTGTCAAATACCTGGCTGAACTGATTGAAGAAACAAAGGCAACCATTCTCTATCTGGAAAGTGTGGAGACCGTTCTCAACCAAGCTGGACTGGAAGAAATCGCTGAAATCCGTGAAGAATTGATCCAAACAGGCTTTATCCGTAGAAGACAGCGAGAGAAAATCCACAAGCGCAAAAAACCAGAGCAGTATCTAGCAAGCGATGGCAAAACCATCATTTATGTCGGTCGTAACAACTTGCAAAATGAAGAATTGACCTTTAAAATGGCCCGCAAGGAGGAACTTTGGTTCCATGCCAAGGACATTCCTGGAAGTCATGTCGTTATCTCAGGAAATCTCAATCCTTCTGACGAAGTCAAGACAGATGCGGCGGAACTGGCTGCCTATTTCTCCAAAGGGCGCTTGTCAAATCTAGTTCAGGTAGATATGATTGAAGTGAAAAAACTCAACAAACCAACTGGTGGCAAACCAGGCTTTGTAACCTATACCGGACAAAAGACCCTCCGTGTCACACCAGACCCAGAAAAAATCGCATCTATGAAAAAATCCTGATTCCACTTGAAATCAGGATTTTCGTTTACAATTTACTCTGCAATCAAGGTTTCCAAACCAACCTTCATCATATCGGTGAAGGTATTTTGGCGTTCTTCTGCAGTAGTATCTTCATCTGGATTGACCAAGCTATCAGAGATTGTCATGATAGCTAGCGCATCAACGTGGTGTTGGGCAGCAAGATAGTAAAGTGCTGCTGCTTCCATTTCTACAGCTTTAACTCCCCATTTACCAAGCTCAATGTTCTTTTCAAAGTAGTTTGAGTAAAAGACATCAGATGACAAGACGTTCCCAACGTGGGTTGTCATACCGAGTTCTTTAGCGATATGGTAGGCCTTGTCAAGCAAATCAAAGCTAGCGATTTGTGGGAAATCATACTGTGGCCAGTCATTGCGGATGATGTTTGAGTTGGTTGCAGCTGCTTGCGCCAAAACCAATTCACGGACATGAACATCTTCATTTAATGAACCCGCAGTTCCCACACGAATCAATTTCTTCACTCCGTAGTCTACAATCAACTCACGGGCATAGATAGAAATGGACGGCATTCCCATCCCAGTTCCCATGACCGATACACGGTGACCCTTGTACGTACCAGTGTAGCCAAACATGTTACGAACTTCATTAAAACAAACAGCATCTTCAAGGAAATTCTCCGCAATAAATTTCGCACGAAGAGGATCCCCCGGAAGGAGAATTTTATCAGCAATTTCACCCTGCTGAGCAGCAATATGGATAGACATAGTTAAGATATAAAGGGCGACAGAGAACAAAGTAAAAATAGGAAACTGACGAAGCACCGCAGATGCTAGACAGTTTATCTTTTTTACACAGTTCTCCGCCCGTATTCAGTTCAGCAAATACGGTTTACCCATCCTTTCTTTATTTTATGATGATTAGAGAGCGAGAAGAAAACGACTGAAAATTAGGAATCTGACGAGAAATCCTGATTTCTCAGTCAGATTATCTATTTTCCAAGTTTTCCGCTCGTGTTCAAATTAGAACACTTCGCTCTACCTTTCTTTATTCTAAATGTGATAGTCAAAAAGATACCAAACCCGTCAAAAAGCGAAGGGAAAATAGGAGTTGGGTGCAGTGAGCGATGCTCGCTAGACCAACTATCTTTTTCCCACTGCTTTTAGGGTGGGTTCAATTCCTTTCTTTCTTGATTTTAAATTTAAATATTTTGCAGAACAGTTAGCCCGAGTTTGACTATAACTCAGATACTCTGGATTTCTGTAGTTCCTAGTTTACCAATGAATCTAAAAATGCATACAGTTTTGCATTCATTTCGGAGTAATGATTTTCACGTAATTCTTCTGGTGTTTGAACGAAAGTGAACTTTTCACTTTGCTCTCTTAATTGCTCCTCACCATCCGCAGTAATTAAGAGTTCTACTGCTTCGGGATCAAATTCCAAATGAGCCTGAAAGGCATAATGTTTCGGACTGAAGCGAATAATTTGGCGTGGACAACCTTGACTGGTCGCAAGAACAACAGCATCCTCTGTCAGCCCTGGCATATCACCGTGCCAGTGGCCGGTTTCTAAGTTTTTTCCGAACAAGCTGACGTGAGGATCTGTTAGACCTTGCATCGTCAATGTCACAGGATAAACTCCGATCTCGCGTTCTGGACTATGTTCATACTTCGCACCATAGGCAACAGATAGGAGTTGCGCACCAAGACAGACACCAACAATATAAATATCTGCAGCAATCGCTTCTTTCATAAAAGCAAGCTCAGCCTTTGGATCATAGTATGGGAAGTTTTCTCTATCCTCATCAGGTGATTGAGGACCACCCATGACAATCAGAAAATCAATCCCGTCAATTGTTTCAGGAAGAGGTTCTTTTTCATAAACCTTTGTTGATGTAATGTGATGACCTCGTTCCAGAGCCCATTTTAGATAAGCACCTGGAACTTCAAAGGTCTCATGTAAAATAAAGTGAACTCTCATGACATTACAATTCAGCAAGAATCGCTTTAAGCAAGCCTTTGAAGTCACCTTTGACACGCTCTGTTACTTCTACAACTTCTTCGTGGTTGAGTTCTTCTTGGAAACCAGCAGCATGGTTCGTAATACATGAAATTCCTAAAACTTTCAAGCCTGAGTGGGCTGCCACAATCACTTCAGGAACAGTGGACATACCAACTGCATCTGCTCCCAATGTCTTATAGGCACGAATTTCTGCAGGTGTTTCATAAGTCGGACCGGTTACACCGATATAGACACCTTCATCAAGCTTGATACCGAGTTTTTTAGCCACTTCATGGGCAGTTGCACGGTATTCTGGTGTGTAGGCTTTTGACATATCAGGGAAACGTGGACCAAAATCATCCAAGTTTTCACCCATCAATGGGTTCTGCCCCGTCATATTGATATGGTCTGAGATAGCCATCAAGGTACCAGGACCATAGCCAATACCGCCAGCTGCATTGGTTACAATGACACCTTCACATCCGAGAACTTTCATCACACGTACTGGGAAAGTCACGACCTCAAGAGGATTTCCTTCGTAGAAATGGAAGCGACCTTGAAGAGCCAAGACTTTTCGACCTGCAAGGTCACCATATACCAATTTACCAGCGTGCCCAACTACTGTAGAGCGGCCCCAGTTTGGAATGTCTGCATAGTCTACTACAACTGGATTTTCGATTTCTTCAGCCAATTCTCCAAGTCCTGATCCAAGGATTAGACCAAACTCGGGAGCTTGGATTCCTTTATCTTTCAGGAAAGCAGCTGTTTCCTTGATCTTATCTAAAAATGTCATTATACATCTCCTTTATTATTTTTTAGCATTTGACCGATTTTGTCAAAGGTTTTTGCGTTGCGAATGGTGATGTTGCGATAAAAAGGCATCTTGAGCAAGTACTTATGATAGGCAGTTGCATAGTAAGATTCTTCAGAGATCTTCCCCCAGAAAATCCCAAGTCTTCCAAAATGAACCACTTCATCTTTCAGTTCCAAACTTTCAACTGTCTCAATGACTTGAGCCACATCCAAGCCCTCCGTGTAGAAGAGCACATCCTTTCGTGCCAAATTTTTGGTCCACCATTCAGGCAGATTCTTCAGCTCTGCTTCATAGTCTTCATGACTCAGCAAAGAAAAGCTCTGTATAAATGGATAATGGACTTCAAAGAAAGTCTCTAACTTTTCAACCAATTGGGCTTTGGCATCTGTCGAAGTAAAGAAAATATTGCCACTGTTGATGTAGGTTTCAACTTTTTCCAGTCCCAACTCTGTCAGTTCTTGACGAAGCTCCGCCATGACAACTTTATTTTTCCCACCGACATTAATGCCCCTTACCAGTAAAGCATAGCGCGTCATCTTATACCAATTTATCTAAGAAACTTTCCCCAATCATGGCAGTTTCCACACCAAAGTTTTCGGCAACAGTCGCTGAGATATCTGCAAAATGCCCAACTGGAATGACACCATTTCCCTTAAAGCTAGGGCTGTAAGCTAAAAGTGGAATATATTCACGAGTGTGGTCTGTTCCTGCATAGGTTGGGTCATTTCCATGATCCGCAGTAATCAAGAGAAGGTCGTTCTCTCTCATGGCTGCGATAATTTCAGGCAAGCGTTCATCAAACTCATGCAAGCAATCACGGTAACCGTGTGGGTTACGACGGTGGCCATATAGGGCATCAAAGTCTACCAAGTTTGTAAATGAGAATCCTTTTTCAAACTCAGCAAGGCCCATCGTCTTCAAGAGTGTATCAATTCCATGGCTATTTGACTTGTTGTGTCCCATGTCATGATTGATTCCTGCACCATTAAAGATATCGTTGATTTTACCAACAGCATAAGTATCGATACCTGCTTCATTGAGTTTATCGAGAACAGTTGGTGCAAATGGTGAAACAGCCAAGTCACGACGATTTGCAGTACGAGTGAAGTTACCAGGCTCACCTACATAAGGACGGGCAATGATACGGCCTAGAAGGGCTGGGCGCTCAAGGGTGATTGAACGAGCATATTCACAGATACGGTATAGTTCATCCAAAGGAATGATGTCTTCGTGGGCAGCAATTTGCAAGACTGGGTCAGCTGAAGTATAGATAATCAACTCCCCAGTTTCCATTTGACGTGGTCCAAAGTCATCGATAACAGCTGTTCCTGAGTACGGCTTGTTGGCTTCACGAATGACCTTGCGTCCTGAGAATTCTTCGATTTTCGTCAAAATTTCTTCTGGGAATCCGTTCCAGAAAGTATCGAAAGGTTCCGTAATGTTAAGTCCCATGATTTCCCAGTGTCCAGTCATAGTATCCTTACCAAGGGATACTTCTTCCAATTTTGTTGCATAACCTGTTGGATTGCTTTCAGCTGGTACAGTCTTCAGCGGCGTTTCGCGAGGAATATTTCCTAGACCGATTTTGGCCATGTTTGGCACATTCAAACCAACGGTTTTTGAAATGTGTCCTAGTGTGTCAGAAGCTCCATCTGGAACCCCTGCATTGACAAAGTTATTGGCATCTGGCGCAGCACCGATTCCTACAGAATCCAGTACCACCAAGTGAATCCGATTAAATTTTGACATAGTGTATCTCCTTATTATGTTGATTAGTTTGCTTTTGTTGAAGTTAAAATCTGAACACCGTCTCGTCCAGCAACGATGACCTTATCCACCATTTGGTTGAACAAGCCATGCTCTACGACACCAACGATATGGTCCAATTCTTGCCCGAAGGCAATTGGATCTTCAATGACATCCAAGGCTAGGTCAATGATAAAGTTCTGCATATCGGTCACAAAACGCTGACCGTCTTTTTCACGGAAACTTGGTTTGTAGCCAGCTCGCTCAAATCGACGAAAGACCTGTTCTGCACCATACTGAACCACTTCTACTGGCAATTTAAAAGCACCTAGTTTCTCTACCAGTTTGCTTTCATCTACCACCCAAATGTATTCTTTTGAGGGCGTTGCCACAACCTTCTCCATCAGAAGGGCACCACCTCCGCCTTTGATCCCGTTAAACTGGCTATCTACTTCATCCGCCCCGTCAACTGTCACATCGACAAAATCCACTTGATCAATCGACTTGAGTGGGATGTTTAGTCCTTCAGCCTGTTTACTGGTCACACTGGAAGTTGTCACAGCAGTAATCTGCAAACCTTCTTCCTTGATCCGACGACCTACTTCCTCTACGAAATAGTAGGCAGTTGATCCAGTACCGAGTCCAACAACCATACCATCCTTGACAAACTCAGCAGCCTTGATACCTGCCATCTTTTTCAGATTCTCCACTTAAACACCTCCATTAAAGAGCTATTTTTATTATAACATGTATCCGTTTTTATTTCATGGATACACTGGAAAAACCCGAACATTTTTATTTCGGGTTTTAGTGTCCTATTTAACCATATCAGGATCGTAATCATAGAATCCTGTGTCGAGGAAACGGTTTTTAGGGTGTAACTTGCGCACTTCCTCATCTAACAAGAAAGCTTGATCATGGCTGAAATTCCCCTCTTGGATCAAGCCACGCGCTTGAATAAAGAGTTTAGCAATCTCAACAAAGTTCTGACCTGGTGTGTAAAGCCCTTCGAGTTTCCAGTGAGTAAAGCCATGCTCCACCAATTCTGTCAATTTGGTCATCAAATCAAGGTCGTTATTTGCAAAGATGTGGGTACCATGATTATCTTCAAAGATAGAGTAATGGCTCTCAGGGTCACTCGGTTCTGCTAAGAAGAGGTCACGTTTACGTGTCTTTTCATCATCGATGTGCGTGAAGTTATAGTAGTTTTGCAAGAGCGGACGCTTAGAATGGTGAATGACACTAGCCCCGTAAACCAACACTTCAGCAGGAATTTCCAAAATCTCTGGCATCTTGAAGAGCTCAGCAGATGGAATTTCACGGGCCAAGACAGCCTCAGAGGCGCCAGCCTTTTGGCCCCAGAAGTTAATCTGACGACTGCTTGTTACCATGGTTGAAGCATCGTAAATAGTCTTAAAGGAATAACCATCACGATTGACCACGTAAAAGACACCTGCATCCCCAACAGTAATATAGTCTGTCTTGATTTCTTCCAAGAGGTCTAGAAAAGGCTTGATACGGTCCATCATGTCTTGGTGCATGAGGGCGTTGACTGCAACGATCAATTCCTTGCCTGCTTCATGAACGAGCTTGGCGATTTCTCGCAACTCATCCTGGCTAAAGGTCGTTGGCAAACGAAGACCAAAATCTTTCTCACCGACGTAGATACGGTCTACGCCAGCTTCTAGTAACTGTTCAACTTGTTCAATACTTTCAGCAGTTGCTGTAATGATAATCTTTTCCATAAGAAAAATTATACCACATTTCTCAAAAATCAGCTATGGGTACTGGGAGTTTCACAAAAAGTTAAACTTATTTCTATCTTTCCCAATCAAAAAGTGAACAGTAACTTGTACCATTCACTCTATTTTATGCACGTGTTTCTTCAACTAGGTGGCCATCATTCATGACATAAATACGGTCAACCTTATCAAGAAGACGAGTATCATGTGTAATCATAACAACTCCTCTCCCTTGTTCGTGGGCAATGGCAGCCAACATCTCCGTTACTTGGTAGGCACGCTGAGTATCCAGACTGGCCGTCGGCTCATCTGCAAGCACAATGCTTGGATTGTTATAGAGCGCTCTAGCTATCGCCGCACGTTGACGTTCGCCACCTGATAAAGCCTTTGGATAATGATCTTTTACTTTTTCCAAATCCAACAAGTCAAAGAGCTCTTTTCGGTCACTTTTACTATTTTTCCCATTATCCAGTCTGTCAATCAAATCCAGCTGTTCCTTGACTGTTAGAAAAGGAATTAGGTTTGAAGCCTGAAGAATGAAACCAAACTCTCTAAAACGGAGGTCTGTTTTTTCCTTCTCCGTCAAACTGCCTGTTTCCTTCCCCTTTACTAGAATCTTTCCACTCGATGCTTCCTGAAGTTGTCCTAGAGTTGTTAGAAAGGTTGTCTTGCCAGAGCCAGAAGGCCCGACGATAGCCACGAACTCTCCCGCATTTAGCTGAAAATTCGTCTCATGCAGGGCTACGACTTTCATCTTTCCTTCCCCGTAGGTTTTTGTTACTTGAGTCATTTCAATCAATGCTGTCATACTATTCTCCTTATCATTCTGCAATCGCAGTAATCGGGTCCACCTTTAACAAGCGTGGAAGTGAAATGACACCACCTAGAAGGGCCATCAAGCAAATGACCAAGCTTAGGACAGAGTAGGCTATCCAACTTGGATAGAAAAAGAAGGTAGCTGGTAAGACTAAAATCACTCCTCCGATTGCCAGTAAAGCTAAAGCAATACCCATACCAGCTAGGAGGAAGATTTGACAGAAAAGAGACCATACAATGGTTTTGATTTGTATTCCCTGAGCTCGCATTATTCCATAAAGACCTAGTTTTTGGATGGTAATGATATAAACAAAAATCCCCACAATCAAGCCTGTGATAACAATCATAGCAAGAATCATTCCTGAAAATACATTCACCTGAGGTGTGTAACCAGGAATTTTTGATATCATTTTTGGAATGGAAATCTGTTTCAGACTATCCCCAACCACTTCTATATCATTTTTCAATACCAAGGCAGAGATGGATCGATTGGCTTTCAAGGTTCCTTGTAAGGTCCAATAAGTTGTCAGACTCGTAAAGACAACAGGCTCAGTGAAAAATTTATTTCCTTGAGTTAGGCCTATAATCTTATAACCTGTCTCGCTTCCATTGAGCTGAATGGTATCACCTAGCTTAATCCCATAGTTCTCAAAGGACTGATCCACGACAACCTCATCATCTCCCTCAGGATACCGGCCATCAGTCAAACTCGGAGAGATAAAAGCGTCCCAGTCTTGAGCAAAAATGGAAACATTGACCTTTTCGCTACCATTGACTAGATTGGTTACAGCAAACATATAGCCCAATGGAGCAGCCTCTTCAGAACTCTTATCCTTGTAGTCCTTTTCAGGAATAAAGGATGCTGTCAAATTATCATTTGCGTAATCGGATAAAACGACACCCGTTGCTTGCCAATTATCAATAGCGGCTCGGTTGTTTCGCACAAGACCAAGAGCTAGACTGGTCATAAAAAAGACCATAAAAGCGATAAGAAAAATGGTAGTTAGAATCAAACTATATCGAAGTTTGTTTCGTACTATTTCTTTGATAGCAAGATACATGCTTATCTCCTTTAACTTTTCCCCAGAGGTAGTTTAAAAGCCACCCAGACCAATAGACAGAATCTCTGTCCTTCCATCCATTCAAAACAACTCCTACCAATACTCTTCAAAAGTATCCAGGTAGCAACTCAACAAATCATCTTAGGAAAAAGCCTCAGCTTGCTATCAATTTATATAAGTTATCCTTTCCTTTCTCAGTATATTTATAATAGAGAAGGTTAGGTCATCTGTTTTAAGTGTAACATCCATGCTACCATTTTCCCTTGTAGGTGTCAAGAGAGCGACTTAGAAGTTGATAAGAGACTTTAGTAGTTTTGTAACAATTCTGTAATAATTCTCTGCATAAAAAATGATAAAATAGTTATGTACTGTTAAGGAGAGAATCATGTCCGCAAGAAAACTAGAAGCTTATGAGTTTGAACAAGCTCCCGAATCGAAACAAACTCCGCTTTACCAAAATTACACACCTGAAACCCCAGTCGGCCCTAACCTAAAAGAGATTTTATTTTTTGTAAATATCGCTTGTTTCTGTATTTTTATGGTGCTTTTTAGCTTTATCTTTTTAGCTATAAAATTAAATACAGCTTTATCCTTTGTCGCTGCGATGGGTCTTAGTTTCGCCCTTTTACAACTTCAACGAAAGATGATGAAACGAAAATTTTCAAAATAAAGGTTGGTACTACTACCAACCTCTTTTCTAGTCATCAAAAAAGACAGTTATATAACTGTCTTTTTTATTTATTCTTACGTTTTGAAGGAGATTGAATAGCAATCTTAACTTCAAAAATTGTTCCTCTAGGTTTGTTATCTTTTACGCTAATCGTTCCTCGTAAGGCATCTACGATTTGCTTGGCCAAAGATAGTCCAAGACCAAAGCCACCTTTCTGACGGGTTCTCGCCTTGTCCACACGGTAAAAGCGGTCAAAGATTTTCTTCTTATCAGGAGCTGAAATTCCAATTCCGTTATCCGTTACTGTAAGATATAGGTGACGATCTGTAGCATGAACTACAAACTCAATTTTCCCATCTTCTTCGGTATACTTAATGGCATTGTCAAATAAAATGGTCATGAGTTGTTTTAAGAGCAACTGATCGGTCAAGAATGGACGATAAATTCGATTTTCATAGTTGAAAACACGATCATTTTCAGAAGCAATCAACTCATAGTTGGCAAACGTTGTTTTAAAGAATTGTGGAGAAACTTCTGCTATTTCTGGTTTGATTCCATCATCTCGACGTGCAAGGTTGAGAAGATTGGTCGTGAGGAAACGCATGTTGCGAACTTCTTCAAGACTGGAAGCAATACTTTCACTGGATTCCATGATGGTTGCCTCTGGTTTTCGAAAGAGATTCTCTAAGCGATTTTGTAAAACGGCCAAAGGCGTTCTCAGTTCATGACTCGCATTTTCAACAAAAGACTTCTGCTTTTGCATGCTTTCCAGTAGCGGTTTGACACTGACACGTGCCAGGTAAACACTGGCAATTAAAGACAGGAGCCAGAAACTAGCCATCACTACAACAATTAAATGCTCGTGTTTTTGGCTGATTTGCTCAAGCTGGCTGGTATTGATTAGAACCGCCGCATATTTGACATTACTTGATACGGTGGAAGAATTAGTTTCCATCAAGACCATTCGATAGGTTTCTTCCAGACCATAGCTGTTGACAACTTGGATTTGCCGAATATGATTCAACTCTTTCTTGTCCAGCTTGATCTTGTCCAAGCCTAAAAAGCGATTACCCAGTAAGAGTTGGTTAAAATCCTTGTCAAAAAGCAAAACTTCTGTATTGGAGCTAACATTGGGCTTGATTTCAGCCTTGCTGGCATCCGCAGTTGCGGGTTGAATATCCTTGACTTCCTCAGTTGCCCGATTCAGGGCTAACTGAATGACCGCTTGAGGACTACTACTAAGGGCTTGTAGTTTTTCATCTACAGAAGTATAGAGACTGGAGTGCATGACCTGTAGGATAATCAAGGTCATAGTAGAGAAAATCAGTGTGAACACTCCGAAGTTTCGAATGAAATAGCTAAAATCATCCGCGTACCATGTTTTTTTTAGTTTATTGAACATCTTTTAAAATATACCCGACACTACGCAAGGTTTGAAGATTTTCAGCAAAGGCTGTTCCCTTCAGTTTCTTACGAACTTTTGAAACATAGACTTCTACAACGGAAATAGTCGTATCGCTATCAAATCCCCATAGACGGTCAAAAATCTGTGTCTTGGGAAGAATAACATTTTGATTTTGAAGGAAGTAAACCAATAACTCAAACTCTTTTCCGAGCAGTTCCACAGGAGTATCTTCCACTTTTACTTCATTCGTTGAAAGGTTGACGACAACATCCCCATAGGTCAAGGTATTTTCGTTAAACTTACCTGAACGTTTGAGAAGGGCTTGAATCCGCATTTTGAGTTCTTCTAGGTAGAAAGGTTTGGTGAGGTAGTCATCCGCTCCCAACTCAAAACCATGTCCCTTGTCATCCAAACTTTCCTTAGCGGTCATGATAAGGACTGGTGTCGTGATTCCTTTTTCACGCAATTCTTTCAAGACTTGGAAGCCATTTTTTTCAGGCAACATAAGGTCAAGCAAGATCAAATCATAGACGCCACTCTCAGCTTCATAGAGACCTTCTTCTCCATCAAAAACCTGCATAACATCTGCAAAATCATCTAAAAAGTCAAATACTGAGTTTGACAACCCTAAGTCGTCTTCTACTAGTAAAATCTTAATCATCTTGTTCTCCTCCTGCTATAAGATACTAATCAGCTTCATCTAAGGTTATTATAAAATAAAGAATTTTTGTATCATTTTTTGGATCTTAGTATAATTCTTTAATTATTATATCATGGCTTTAACAAATGGATTAAGATTTTGTAGTGTTTTCTTCATTATTTTGGTTAGAATTGCTATCCTTGTCCTTCGTACTTCCATCTGCATTGGCTGGTTTCTTCATAGAATTGCTACTGCTTTCTTGATTATTATTTCCTTGCGGCGGCTGTCCTTCTGGCCCTCCAGGACCACCGTTACCGCCAGGAGCACCTTGTCCATCTTGACCATTCATTTGAGGTGGCATACCATTGCCATTATTTTGACCCTGTCCTTGAGGCGGTTGTCCACCGTGACTTTGCATATTATTGCCATCTTGATTATCTTGCTGGGTTTTCGATGTTTGAACGGTCGACTGCTGATTTGTTGATTTTTGAGTCAAAGAACCGAATATATAACCACCAAGCAAGCCGACCACTAAAGAACCACTTGCTACTACTGATAGCCTCCACTTGGTGCTTTTTCTACAACAATCATTTTCTCTTTATTCATTCTGTATTTTTGTTTCTGCTTTAAGTTTCTGTGAAAAAATGAAGAAGCTCTACTTCATGAATTCACCACATCCTTTCTTTAGGCTACATACATCTTAATTATTTTTTCTTAAAGAATACTAAAATATGAGAAAATTCTTAGAAAAATAATAGAAAATTTATCCAAAATATTTTTTTAAAATACGACCGTATCGTCTCAGTAAAAGATAATCCGCTATTGCTGGGGATAGAAGGTTTAATGTTGTAAAAATCTTTGTACCTTGTCCCATCAAAATCACTCTTTTACGAGATTTTATACCTTTAAGTAAAACTTGGGTTACTTGATTTGTACTTGATATAGAGATCCCCATTTCTCTCCAAACTGGATGATAAGGCTTTTCTGATGGTGTGTCTGCTGCATTGGGGCAAAAATAAGTTATATGCATCTTTTTCTGCTCCTGTATTAATTCTCGGTTCATTGATTCGATAAAAGAAAAAAGTCCGGCGCGGCTCGCCACATCTACACTATAATAGGGGAAGGCCAGCCTACCATCTGCAAAACCTCCTGAATGCACAATGGTTGCTCCTTTTTGATTTTTTAACAAAGGTAAAAAATGTTTGCTGACAAGGATAGCCCCTATTAGGTTAATCGTCATAGTTTGATTGATCTCCTCCTCAGAGTGAGATAATAAAGATTTTCGTACATCAAATCCCGTTGCATTAATAACAATATCTATATTATCCGACCACTTTTGAACTTCAGACACTGCAACTTTAATAGAAGTTTCATTCGTTATATCTACTGAGCAAATCGGAATCTTGGAAGCAATATTCTCAGAAAAACTGGCTAATTTATTCATATTGCGACCTAAAAGAAATAAATGAGCACCTGCTTGAAAAAAAGCTTGTGTATAGGCTTGTCCCAAATTTCCACTGGCACCAATAATAACGACTCTTTTATTTTTAAAATAATTGTCACCCATAACATACTACCTCATTAGTGAACCTTTTGTGATAGGTTTAATATAACAAGCCCCACAATAACTAAAGCAATTCCCAAGAGACTTGCGAACGTTACTTTTTCATGAAAAAGCAAAATAGATAGCACAGTTGTTCCAACCAAACCAACACCAGACCAAATAGCATAGACTAGATTTAGTTGTATGCCTTTCAAAGACAAAGATAGAAAGAAAAAACACAAGCCATACAAAACTAAAGCAAGAATCCCAAAAAGCATTTTCGAAAAACCTTGCGACAGTTTTAACAGACTTGTAGCAGCTATTTCAGATACAATAGCTAGAGTTAAATAAACGTAAGACATCATTGTCCTCCTAGAATCAATAGAATTGAAAAGCTAGTCGGAAAACAATTGATTTAGCGATGAGTGGAAGCGAAGCAGGTCCAAAGTGTACAAGCATTAGCTAAAATCATAGACTTGATCTTTGAATTCTTGTAAACAGGAATCTTTTTTCGTCCACATAACTCATCTAAAGAGATCTGATAAAAATCAGCTAAGCGAATCAAACTATGACTATCTATAATTGTTTTATCATTTTCCCAATTTGAGATAGTTTGACGAGTCGTCCCCAGATATTCTGCTATTTGATTCTGACTGTAGCCATTTTGTTCTCTAAATAATTTTAATTGTTTTCCTAACATCTGCATTTCCTATTTATATTATTCTTTTCTTCACGAATTGTCTAGACGAAATTCTTTAACATCCTATACAATTCTAGGTAAAATTTCTTTGACATTGCTATTATAACACGATTTTCAGGATGGACACTTTATACTGACTTCCAAAAAACAGCAGATTGCAAGATCCGCTGTTTTTTCTCTATTACTTACTTGCTTTCAAAGCCTTTTCTACTGCTGCTTTTTCACGCTTAATCAAATCAACACGCGCTGCGATATCCTTGATTCCCATGAGGATATTACGGCTAAGAGCTAGGTCAGAGAGTTGTGGTTCAAAGAATTCCTTATACTCTGTCAAGCGTTGCTCTGTTTTAAAGATATGTGATGGGAAGATGACAAAGCTGTCAAAGCTCATGTCTCCACCAAGAGCCGCCTTGATCCAATCCCAGTTTTCGCGCGCCCATACCCAAACAGTTTCTTGAGTTGCTTGGTGTCCGAGGAATTGGAGGTACCATGAAGAAAGGTCTTGTGGTTTCACCACAAATTTGTCCTTCCAAGTTGCAAGAATCGTTTGGATATTTTCTGCATCTGTGCTATATGCTAGAGCAGCTGCCAACTGGCGTTTGAAAACAGCATCTGTGGCATGAGTGTAGAGGTCCAGATAAGTTGCGACCAAGTCCTTGGTCTCATGGTGTTTCATCTCATTGATAAGAACTTGAGCACGGATAGCTGCTGGAAGTCCTGCAAGATTTTCCTTATGAGCTGCAAAGATTTGGCTAGCGACTTGACTAGCTTCTGCATCATTGGAGCGAATCATCATGGAAATGGTCAACTGACGAACCAATTCGTCTTCATCCGATTCACCATCTTTGGCTTCAAAACCAAGACAGGCATAGTTATGACGAGCCAATTTAGCAACCAGACGGTTAAAGGCTTTCTCAGTTTCTGTTCCTTCATCAATAAAGCGCTCAAGGGCAGAAATCACTTGAGAAACAGCTGAAACCACCAGATAAGACTCTTCCCTAGCAAGTTTATCAAGGACTGGGAGCAAGTCTGCATAAGAAATGTGCCCTGCTTCAGCCAACAAACGACGTTCTTGAACAATTTGCAGTTTGCTTGTGTTATCAAGTGTCTCTAACTCAGCAAGAACGGCATCTAACAAGTCTCCTTGATAGTCGGTAATGTAGTGGGCTGTATTTTCAGTGTTGAGACGGAGAGCTCCTTTATTTTCAGCAAGAAGAGCTGCGTAGCCAGGGATTTCGATGCTTTCAGTTTCGAGTGTATCTGGCAAACCTTTCCAGTTGCTGTTGAGTGGCACCACCCAGAGGCGGTTCTTGTCTTCGTGCTCACCGATAAAGAATTGTTTTTGTGAAATCTTCAAGACATCATTTTCAACTTTGACAGTGAGAACTGGATACCCAGGCTGTTCCAACCAAGAATCCATGAAGGCTGCAACATCACGACCTGATGCTTGACCAAGGGCATTCCAAAGGTCGCGACCGATGGTGTTACTGTACTGGTGTTTTTCAAAGTAAGCATGCAAGCCTTTAGCGAAATCAGCATCACCGAGCCAACGGTGAAGCATGTGCATGAGACGGCTTCCTTTAGCATAGACGATAGCGCCATCAAAGAGCGTGTTGATTTCATCTGGGTGTTTAACTTCAACGTGAACAGACTGAACGCCATCCGTCGCATCGCGTTTAAGCGCAGCTGGAACACCACCTGTTTGGAAGTCTTCAAAGATATTCCAACTTGGCTCGATGGCATCCACACAGACGTATTCCATCATGTTAGCGAAGCTTTCATTAAGCCAAAGGTCATCCCACCATTTCATAGTCACGAGGTTTCCAAACCATTGGTGAGCCAACTCATGTGCTACAACTAGGGCAACTTGTTGACGGCTAGCAAAGGTTGAGTTCTCATCCACAACCAAGTAAACTTCACGGTAGGTCACAAGACCCCAGTTTTCCATAGCACCAGCTGAGAAGTCAGGAAGGGCGATATGGAGAGATTGAGGAATTGGATACTTAACTCCATAGTAATCTTCGTAAAACTCGATTGAGCGAACGGCGATGTCTAGTGAGAAATCAAGATTAGATAGTGGATGGGCTTTCGTTGAGTAGACACCGACGAGGGTACCGTTTTTAGTTTTAGCGGTCACTCCTTGCAAATCACCTGCAACAAAGGCTAACAAGTAAGAAGACATGCGAGGTGTTGTCTCAAACTTCCAGATGCCTGTTTCCTTACGATTTTCAACGTCAGTCTCGGGCATGTTTGACAAGGCAACTTCACCTTCTACTTGGTCAAAACGAAGAGCGAGGTCAAAAGTTGCTTTTGCTTCAGGCTCGTCCACACATGGGAAGGCTTCGCGCGCAAAATGGCTTTCAAACTGGGTAGACAAGACTTCCTTCTTGACACCATCCACAGTATAGTAAGAAGGGTAAATCCCTGTCATGTTGTCTGTGATTTTTCCTGAAAAAGCGATGACTAATTCAACTTGACCTGCCTCAGCCAGTTCGATATGAAGGGCTTCATTTTCATGGTCAACAGTAAATGGACGCGCTTGACCCACAACTTCTACAGAAGCGATTTCCAAGTCTTTTTGGTGAAGGGAAATACGGTCACTTTTCGCTTGACCAGTGATGGTCACCTTCCCAGAAAAAGTCTTGGTCTCACGACTCAAGTCTAGAAATAAATCATAATGTTCAGGAACAAATTGCTTAATAAAATGTTCAACTGCTTGCATAGTTTTCTCCTATCTAAGTTTAAGAGCTGCTACTCTTCTTCAAACAAACTTATTATATCATGTTTTGCTTGAGAAAAAAGGATTGGACGGCGATTTCCAAAACTTTCTTCTTTCTAACAGTCTACAGTGGGTAGACCTTGCGAAATTCTTCTAAAACAACCTTGCTTTCAGGTGTAAAAGTCAGTCCTGCCTCTCTCAGCCACTCGGCAAAACAATCCTCATGAACCTGACGCCAATAGGCTAGGGATTTGTCTCCTTCCCCTTCCTTGAAGGCATGATCAGCTGACACTTGATGAAAAGGCTGAACGGAAACCTTTGTAATTTCGATAATGCAGACAGCTCGATCTTGGCTATCTAAAATGATGTCAAAGGTCCCTTCTCGTGGAAGAGGTTCGCCTTCTAGTGTGTAGAGGTCGTAGGCTGATGCAGTTGCCGTCTTTTCACCTTTAAAAACCAAATCTGCCAAGAGATCGGCTTCTACTCCAAAAGCCCAGGCATCTATCTCGTCTCCGATAGATGGATTGATTTTCTTGTATGCATTCCACATTTCTTGCGGTGTCATTTGTTCTCCTTTTTTTCTTTTACCTTCCAATTTTTATAGCTTGTCATGTCTAAATCTGGAAATCCTCGTAACTCTGCCTTCACCTTCAATACTAAGGGTGAGGCATTTTCTTCGGTAATTTCTTCCAAATTCAACCAAATGACGTTTGCTGAATCATTGCTTCCATCATGAACCTCCTGAGAAATCGACTTCTGAGAGCTCTCGAAATTGAGTGCCATATCATAAAAGGCCATGATATGGTGTACGGCGAAGTCTTGCCCCTCTTCTTGAACCATCACGTCATATATCCTAGGATTAGAGTATCTGCTAAGAGAATATCCTGTCTCTTCAAGAACTTCCCTCTTGAGAGTTTCAATCAGTCCCTCACCTGGTTCTTGACTACCACCAGGTAGATCATAACGATGTTGATAAGGGCCTCTCGTTTTTTCAATGCAGAGTAACTTCCCGTTTTCAAAGCAAACAGCATAGACTCCAAAGTGTTTTTTGATTTCCATCCAATTCCTCCTACTTCAAAGACCAGCCACCATCCACTGTCAGGATTTGTCCTTGCATGGCGCTCGCTTTTCCACTTGCTAAGAAAAGGCTAAGCTCTGCTATTTCCTCTGGCTCAATCCAGCGCTTGATTGGCGTTTCACTAGCCACCCAGTCAGCCAATCCACCTGGCTCAAAGTCGACAGCAGTCATGGCTGTCTTGACTGCCCCTGGAGCAATCCCAAAGACCTGAATCCCAGCTTCAGCATAGTCTAAAGCCAACTGCTTGGTAAATCCAGCCAAAGCATGCTTAGAGGAAGTATAGGCGTGACCACCACCACCAGCTAGACTTGAGGCAATGGAACACATATTGATAATAATTCCTTTTTTATTTTCCAACATTTGTGTCAAATAATACCGAGTCAACTCAACAGGAGTCACGTAGTTGATTTCAAAAATCTCTTGAATTTCCTGGGCTGATTGTTCCAACAGTGGTTTGTAATCATCCAAAACTCCAGCAGTATTGCACAAAACATCCACATAAGGGCACCAGTCAAAAATTGGCTCCAAGTCCAAGGTCAAATCTCTCTGTAAAAAATGAAAATCACCCTCTAAGAGTGGATTTTTGCCTTGGTCAACTCCATAAACTTGATAACCCTTCTCTAAAAAGAGTCGAGCTTGAGCAAGTCCGATACCTGAGCTCACTCCCGTAATCAATACACGTCTAGTCATGCACTTCTACCCAATCCGTCGCCAAAACATCACAAGGTGTCGGGCTCCACATGGAAAAACCTTCCCCCTCCCCAGACACGTTGATGAGGAAATAAGGCGTCACTTCAAGTGCAACCCCGTTTTGTTCGATAGTGTCAAAGAGTTGGACATAGTTTTCAGCCCCTCCCCAACCAGTGCGTACATATTTTTTCTTGGCCTTTAACCCAGGCAGGATTTCTTCAAAAGTCATGATGTTCTCCTTCAATTCTACATTCTTCATTTAATTATAACAAAAAACCGTTTTCCAACGGCTTTTTGACTGTATATCTACTAAATTCTTCCTACCACTGTAATCCAGCTTCTCTAATTTCTTTCTTAGAAGCGAATTTACCATTTGGTCTGTGCCATCTTCCGTTTTTATCTCTAAAGTAGCCACCTGAATTAGTTGATTGCGAGTTTGATTCTTGGCTTTCTTCCTTCTCTTGTGCGGCTTGACGAGCTTTTTCCTGTTCTTCTTCTTTTGCTTTCTTTTCAGCTGCTTCTTTTTCTTCAGCCTCTTTCTTGGCTTTTTCCTCAGCTTCTTTTTTAGCTTTTTCTTCTTTGTTTTCAACTGTATTTTTAGCCGTACCATCCAAGTAATTGATTTCCGCATTAGCTGAAACATTGTCTAAAACGACATGCGTCACTGAATACTGATCAACCTTTTCTTTACTACCACCCAACTTGATCTCCAAGAGTTTGCCATTTTCATCAATTCCCACATACTGCAATTCAATTTGTCTCGGAATCAATTCATCTTTCTGATAGATTGGGGTCACCTTGTAGTCAAGATAGTAGTTCGGATGATTGGCCAACCAAGAGTCCAATCGATTCTCATAGTAAAGCATACTTTCTTGATTAGTATTATCTGTACCATAATAAGTTCCAGCATTTAGCCAGTTAGTCATTGGAACCAGATTCCTCTTTTCATCGTTTAATCCGCTAAACTGGTAGCCAATCAAATGACCACGATTCATCAACCAAGCCTTTTTAGAACCATCTCCATAGTAAAAATTATAGTTATGCCAACCAACCGGGTTATAACTTATCTTAGGCTCTCTCTTCTCAGTTGGCTCATCGCTGTCCTTAAGTTGAATATGAGCACCCGTTGCACGTGATTTAGAATCCAATTCCCCAAGTTCTAGCTGTTTCTCATTTTTAAAAGGCAAGAGTCCAGCTTCTTTAAACAACTTTTCATCGAACTTGATTTGCTTCTGTTCAATTTTTTCTTCTGGGACCTTTGATTCCGCCTTATGTCCAGAACAAGCAACTAGTGTTGTGATTGAAAGCAAGGCAATTGAGAAGGATAGTAGCTTTTTCATAAAAGTCTCCTCTTTATATAGTAATTAGATTAATATCTCCTATTACATTTTACTATCATTTTGTTAATTGTTCAAGAATAAAGAGACTGTTATTATACTATTTCTCCTCCAATGTTTAAAACAAAAACGATAACCACTTCTCAGTAGTTACCGTTGATTTCTTTTGATTAGTCTTTCCCACCAAGTTTGCTGTTGATGGTCATCATGATGCTGGCTATCTTCTCACCCCAGTACGGATCGGAAGCATAGCGAACATTCATTCCGGTTGCCTTGTTTCCAAGGTGGTCTCTACCATAGTCAATGTAATTTTCACGAATCCACTTAGCCGCTCCAAGAATTCCTTTGTCCACATTATCAAAGCTCTTGGCTGAGAGATATGGGCTAGTATCATAAGCAGCAATACCAAAGAAGTTGTTCTTATCTCTGGCAATTTGACTACGTCCCCACGCACTTTCAAGAGCGCTATGTGCCATCAAGTAAAGGGCATTGACACCGTAGCGTTCCTCAGCTTCTTTGAAAGTCGCTCCTTTACCTGCTAGAGGACTATCCTGCAAGTTCATCATCGAATACAGTTTATCCAATTCAGCTGCACTATAATTACTTGGTTCTCTTAAGTTTTTATAGAGGAAAGGATTTTTAATGGTAAAGCCATCAAAGTGCTCTCCATCAGTTGAGTAGTACTTCTTACCAATAACCATAGCAGAGGTGTGTGGAGCTACTTTGATACTCGTATATGGAGAGAGTTCATGGTAGAGGAATTTCCCATCACTAGTATAATGAGGGATAAACTCGCTACCTTCATCTACTGCTGTCAAATCACTTTGATTCATATAGCCAGACAAGCCAGAAATCGAAACTGCAAGTCGGCCGCCTTTTCGCGTCGAGCTATCCAGTGAAACAATGCTTCCTTGGTTAATGTAACTCAAGATTTCTCCAGATGCACTATAGACATAGGCAGTGATTGGTTTAACTTTGTAATATTTGGTTTTATCCGCAACATGCCATCTACCAGAAGCATCCAAGGTATGACCATCCACAGTTTCATTTTTTGCCATATAACCGCCTGATTTAAGGTAGTACCATGATTGGTCGGATGAATCGTAGATTAATTCTTTCTCAGCCATCTTTCCATTTGACTTGAGGTAGAACCAGTTATTCTTGTACCATACCCACTCACTCGCAGCCATATAACCACCAGATTTGAGATAGTAGTAACCATTATCCCAGAGCCATTCTTTATTGGCATAATTTCCATCAGAGTTGATATAGAACCATGAGTTATAATTCTTGTCAAAGAGCCATCCTTTACCAGCTTTTGATCCACTACTTGTCACATAATTACGGTCAATCCAAGTTTCCGTAGAGAGGTAGCCACCAGATTTGAAATGGTAATCCTTTCCTTTGATGGTTTGCCAACCTTTTTCAGCATAGGTTCCGTCAGCTTTCAAGTAAAACCAAGAGTTATAATTCTTGTCAAAGAGCCATTCCGATTTCAATTTAGCTCCACTCTTCGCAACATAGAAACGATCTATCCAGCGCTCGGTAGAAAGATAGCCGCCTGATTTGAAATGGTAATCTTTTTCTTTAATCGTTTCCCAGCCTTTTTCGGCATAGGTTCCGTCAGCTTTCAAGTAAAACCAAGCATCATAATTCTTATCAAAGAGCCATTCCGATTTCAATTTAGCTCCACTCTTCGCAACATAGAAGCGATCAATCCAACGTTCAGTAGAAAGATAACCGCCTGATTTAAAATGGTAGTCCTTCCCATCTATAGTTAACCACCTATTTTCAGCATAGGTACCATCTTGTTGAAGGTAGAACCAACTGCTATAGTTGTCATCATAAATCCAGGCTTGTTTAACCTTATTACCATTTTCTGATATATAGCTTTTACCAAGCCAAGCATTTTTCAGCATTTTACCTTGTGAATTGATGTAGTACTGGTTCTCACCTTGAGTGATCCACTCATCTTTGGCCATTTTCCCGTCTTCTTTAAGGTAATATTTTTCTTGACCTTGTTGAATCCATTCTTTTTGAGCTTTCTGACCATCAGACTTTAGATAATACCAGGATTCTTTTTCCTGATTAAATACCCACTGTTCCTTTGCTTTAGCACCACTTTCAGTCACATAGTACTGGCCAACCCACGTTTTCGTAGCTAATTTTCCAGCTTCGTTAAAATAGTAATCTTTACCACCAACTGTCAACCAGCCATTTTCTGCACGTTGACCATTATCTTTAAGATAAAACCAGTTCTGATGCGTTTGGTCAAAAAGCCATTGCTTGGTTGCTGGTTTCCCGTCTGCTTTGAGGTAGGTCTTTCCTTGCCAAGTCCCCTCTTCTGCTTTTGCTGTCTCCACTACAGTAAAAAAACACCCCAATAAGCCAGCACTTACTAGGGCCACTTTCCATCGTTTCATTTAAATGCTCCAATAACGTTTTCTAAACCCTATTGTAACATAGTTAATCGACGGAAATATTACAAATTGATGAAGATTCTATTTCTTGTTGACGATAAGGAAGACCTAGCTTATCTCAGATTGGCTTTGACTTCCTGACGGAGATTTTCTAGACTGCTAATGCCGTATTTATCCATGACTTTTGGTAAATTTTCAATAATATCAGGACAGGCATATGGATTGGTAAAATTGGCTGTTCCAACTCCGATAGCAGAGGCACCAGCCAGATACATTTCTAGCGCTGCTTCAGCAGAATCCACTCCCCCCATTCCAATGATAGGCAGGTCTGTTGTTTGGGCGACTTGACGGATGAGTTTGAGGGCTACTGGAAAAACTGCTGGACCAGACATCCCACCTGTTCCATTGGCTAGGATTGGTTTTCTTGTTTTGAGGTCAAAGCGCATACCGACTAGAGTATTGATCATAGTTAGGCCACTTGCTCCTGCGTCTTCTACGGCTTTGGCGATGGTGACAACATCCGTTACACTAGGGGTTAATTTAACATAAACTGGCACATCAGAGGCTTCCACAGCTGCCTTTACCACTTCATAAGCCAAGTCAGGATCTTGCCCAATCAAAAGTCCATGATTGCCATGATCCACATTCGGACAAGAGATGTTGAGCTCGATAGCCTTCACATTGGCTGCCTTGGAAATCCCATGAGAAACGGCAGCGTACTCTTGTTTTGAAAAGCCTGCAACATTTGCGATGATGGGAAGCGTAGGATACTCTCTTTCCAGCCAAGGCAACTTTTCAGCTAAAACAGCTTCTAAACCTGGATTTTGCAAACCGATTGCATTGAGCATACCTGCAGGCGTTTCTGCCACCCTAGGAGTTGGATTGCCAAAACGGGGTTCTAGAGTCGTTGCCTTGATCATAATAGAGCCTAAAAGGTCCAAATCATAGTACTTGGAATATTCCTGACCAAAACCAAAACAGCCTGATGCTGGTATGATAGGATTTTTCAAATCCAATCCCGGTAGAGAAACTTGTAAACGTTTGTTAGTCATGACTTTCTCCTTATAATACAACTGTTCCTGTACGGAAAACAGGGCCATCTTCACAGACGCGCTGACTAATTGTCTCACTATCTGGCACTTTTAGGACACAGGCATAGCAAGCCCCCATCCCACAAGCCATACGAGATTCTAGAGATAGATAGGCTCTTGGGTGATTATAAAATTTTTGATTGATGTACTTCATCATTCCAGGCGCTCCACATGAGTAAACAGCATCAAATTGACTGTCTAAGTCATTAATGACGACTGACACATTTCCCTTGATACCATATGAACCATCATCTGTCGTTACAAAGACCTGACCATATTGGGTCAATTCTGTTTCGAGAATCACAGCATCCTTGTTGGCAAAACCGAGGACTGTCACTACTTTCACCCCACGCGCATGCAATTCCTTGGCCACTTCAAGCAAGGGGGGAACACCAATCCCACCACCAACGAGGAGAACTTGGCTCTGATTGTCTAAATCAGACAAGTCAAAACCATTTCCCTGAGGTCCCATCACATCAAGAGTATCTCCCTGTCTTAAAGTTGAAAAAATAGCTGTCCCAGCCCCCTCTATCCGATAAATGAGATGACACTGCTTCTTGACCTTGTCAATAGACGAAATTGAAATAGGACGGCGCAAGAGATGGGCATCATCAGGCACGCGCAGATGGAGAAATTGGCCTGCTCGCATGGCTTCAACCATTTCTCCTTCTAGGACTAATTCAAAGATTGCTGGCGCAATTTCCTCCTGAGCGACCACCTTCATGGTTTCCAAACGAATGGCACCCAAACGCTTCTTACATGTGGGATTCATGACTTTTCCTCCTTAAATTTAAGGGGACCAGATAAAGAAAAGACCTTGCTATTGCAAGGTCTCAGTCGAGATAGGATAGAACTCATGCGCACACCTAAAAAGTCTCCGCAGAGAGTTCCCTATCCCTTTTATCTGACACCTTGTGAGTCTCTCTGGACTCCCCTTAAAGGTTAAATTTGTATTAGTATACTCTTTCAAAGTAAAAAAGTCAAGTAGAAAACGAACATTCTACTTGACTGTACTGGATTATTTTTCACGAATGACTTCGACCTTGTAGCCATCCGGATCCTCGACAAAGTAATAGTTTGGTGGGTTACCTGGTAGGCCTTTGGGCTCTGTAACCTCATAGCCTTTAGCGCTATGTTCTTGATGGAGTGCCTCAAGGTCAGGTGTACTGAGGGCAATATGGGCAAAGCCGTCTCCTACAACATAAGGGCCGTGGTCATAGTTATAGGTCAATTCCAACTCGTAGTCATCACCGTCAAGTCCTAGATAGACAATCGTGAAAGCATAATCTGGAAAATCCTTACGACGCAACTCTTTAAAACCAAAAGCATCTTGATAGAATGCAATTGATTTTTCAAGGTTTTCTACTCGCAAGCAAGTATGTAACATTTTTGAAGCCATTTTCATTACCTCTTTCATTTGAATAGTTCCATTATACCTTTATTCAGAAAAATTTACTAGGAACTTGAACTAGAGTCCTCTTCTCTATGCTTTCATTCTAAGCAGCGCTTTTACGATTTTCCTTGCGTATATTGCGAATAAGGAAAAGCATGATCAGGACAAAAAGTCCCTCGAGGAAGTAGAAAGCAAATTCGCTATTCAGGATTAACAGGTCTTTTTCAAAATAAATTTTGCTAAAATCGGGTATAAGTGCGAATAGGATTCGGAACAGTCTTCTTAGGAAAATAAAGATCTGCAAGCCATAAATCATAAAGACCTTCTTCACACCAATCATGAAGCCTTGATCCTTTGTAAAATAAGACAAGACGATACCATTTAACAAAAGGATAACCGTCAAGGCCAGAGTCTCATTTCTTAGGATATTTGGATTAAAAATGTTTAAGCGGCTGTGAACGAAAGGCAATAATTGAAAGAGTAGGATACCCAAAATTGCTGGTATGAAAATTTTCTTCAGAGATGGTGGAAATCCAGGACTAAATCTTGTAAAAGACAAGCTAATCACAAGAATTGCAAAAATATGGAAGTACATCATTGCAACTCCTGAAATAGTCTGGCTTCGATTTACCAAAGCAGAAAGAAAACCAGCAGAAAGAAAGATACCGATAGGAATCAGCTTATCCAAAGAATAATCCCACTTCAGCCCCTGACTCACTTGGAAACCATCGATGAAGCTGAAAAATGTAATAAACATAAGGGCACCAATGAGACCAAACGGTAAGGATGGAATGACGAGGGTCAATAGCAAGATTAGTAGGAACCATGGATGGGGGCTGTAGTAGAATTTCCGTTTTCCCCCCCTAGCAGTCACTCCTTCCTCAATCGGTGTTTTCCTTAATTTTAGCATATAGACGTAAAAGAGAGAAAACATACCCGCATGAACCCATGAATTATAACCCGGTCGCTCTAGAACACTAAGTAGCAAACTTACAATCGTAAAGAGGCCAAAGAAAATCTGAAGAAACTTATTTTTAAAGACCTGTCTTTTTTTCCAATCCAAATAAGAGAGCTTGGCCTTTGGATGACTAAGTTCATAAGCATAAACTGTCATCTCTTCTAGTTTCTGGTCTGTCTCCTCCGTCATCATTTGGGGAGCCATTTTAGAAGTAGGAAAAGGAGCCAAAACATATCTCAAGAGCTTGCCATCTGTAAACCGATGGTACTCCTTATAGATTTGTTGAAGCAAAATCGTTAGAATGCGTGGTCTTCCTTTAAAGTAGCTTCTCCACTTTTCCCAATCATTGATATCTTCATCGTTCTTAGTGAGTTTATCTATATAAAGATAACCTTCATTGTACCAGTAATCAAAATTTTCTTTTTTGTTAAGTGCATACTCCTCTACCACTGAAGGATAAGAATGGATACTCTTCCAGAAATGGAGTTTTTTCAGGTAAGGATTTGATTCCTCATCACTGTAACGCTCTACAAATTGGAGAACAAGGGCTAACACTTTCGCATTGGTTAAAGGATAGACGTCCACTTTTTCTAACAAATAAAGTAAGAGCGTGTGATCTTTAACTGTTTCAAAAAGATATTGCCAATCACGTAACAGTTTGTACTCGTCTTCATACTGAGCATGGAGCAACTCATAAAAGGTTGCCTCAACTTCATCTGGATTATCTAGAGAGTAGTAACTAAAGTCAACGTTTTCTCCCAGCTCCCCTTTTACTTCGTCTAAGTAATCAGCCAAGTCATTCAAGAGTGGATAATCCTCTTCAAATATGACTTGTCGGTTTTTTTCAAGAATATAGGTTAAAACGGGCACGCTCTTGATTATCTGACGATTTTGATTTACTTGATCTAAGACCATAAAGCTCAGATAGGGGTGCTTGAAAAACTCTATCCAAGAGCTCAATTGATTTGCTTTGTTAGAATCCTGGAGAATTTCTTGGCAAAGTTGATAGGAATAAGAGAATTGTTCAGTGGCTTCATGGGCGCTTTCAAGCGAACTGCCTTCCTCTTCTGCTATATCTCTTTTAACTTTCCAATACTTCAGTTTATAGTAATATCCCCAGTACTTAAAGTCAGGTATATAGTCTTCTAGCAAGGGAATGAGGATAGAGAATTGCTCCGGTTTGTTAAAAATATAAACATCCATTTCCTCTAAAACGGATTGAACAATGTCCATATCATACTGATACTGATGAAAGAACTGACGCCATAGATGCTCTTGTTCTTCTGGACTGTAATCATCATTTTTAACAATACTTTCAATCGCATTTCGGATTAGATAGGTTCCTTCATTATAACCACTAAAGTCAAGGGTAGACCTTGTTGTTTCTTCTTGCCCACGGTTCTCTTCGTCACCAAACGTTTCAAAGTTGAGGGTATTCTTAGCTCTTTCTTCAGAATCTCCATTTAGCTGAACTTCCTCATCATAGTCACTAAAGTCAAGGGTGGACTTTTGCTCATCCTCTTCCGCTTTAAAGGTTTCAAAGTTAAAAGAATTGCTGGTTTTATCAGTCGATTGCTGATAATCACTGAAATCAAGACTAGATGTTTCAGACTCTTCGTTCTCAGTCTTCGTTTCTTCAGTCAAGTTTTCAAAGTTGAGACTAGAGTTAGGCTTTCCATTTTCCTCTTCTTCAAGTTTAGTAGCTTCTTGAGAGTCACTCGCTTTTCTTAGGCTATTTTCTGGTCTTGTATTTCTAGATCTCGCATAAATCAAGGCTTTTTGGTAAGCTTCAACAATTTCTTGGTAAATTTCTGGTTGGTCTTCTGGGTGATAGAGCCGAACCAGTTCAGCATAACGCCTTCTAATAAGCTTGACGTCAGTCGTTGGCTCTATCCCTAAAGTTTCCCATATATTCATAAGGTCTCCTCTTTTACAGTCCTCGCTCTAGGAAGTCTAGATAGTTTGAAAATGATTGATAAAGTTTTGGCAAATGATACACAGATGCTTGACTGACCTCTTCTTCAAATCGTCTAGTTTCAGCCATTAGCTCATCTCTTCTTCTCCCCAAGAGCATACTGTACACACGATTCGCTTTTTCAATCAAGAAACGATAAACCTCTGTTTCTTGAGCATTGATCTTATAGCGAGTCAACTCTGCTTGCTTAGCCTTGATTTCCTTTTCTGTCAGAGTAACACTATCTTGGAGAATAACATGGCTAAAGACTTCCTGTGTTGAATCAATTTTCACTTCGACATCCAAAATTCCATTTAAATCATAGGTGAATCGAACTGTGAAACTTTCATTTACTCGAGTATTCACAGGGACGGGAACTTCTAATTCTCCTAGGAACAGATTTTGTGATGCCTTCATCATCTCACCTTGATAGACCTTTATCTTGACTTGACTCTGTCCCAATTCAGCCGTATAGTACTGCTCGATGCGTGAAGCAGGTAGGGTTGAATTTCGCTCAATAATCGGCGAAAAGCGGTCGCCAACTATCTCAATCCCCAGTGTAAAAGGACAAATATCAGACAGTAATAAATCTCGTATCTCACCCTGGCGTTCTTTTATTCCTGCTAAAAGGGCACAACCTCTCGCAATCATCCGATCGGGATCATCCGAAACCTGCACCACTTGATTGATACAGTAGGATAAAAAGTCCTGAACCAAGCGGAGTTTCGAAGTCCCCCCAACAAGAACAAAGTTATCTGATGATACATAGCTATAGCGTGCATCCATCAAAGCACGATCCAAAACAGCCTTAACACGGGCTAGCAACGGTTGACAAAGCTCATAAAAACGCTGGTAGCTCAAGTCTAAAGTGTATTCCTGATCTTGGTCCAGAACTGTCATCTTCACTTCTTCTTTACTATTGAGTTCTAGTTTAGTCTTTTCAGCCTGTACCAGAATTTTGCTATAAAATTCTCGGGAAATCGTATCCTTGGTTAATTGATTGGAGACTAAAAATTCCTCAGCAATAGCCGCAGTAAAGTCTTCTCCTCCCAAACGATTGTCCCCTGCAATCGACACGATTTCGACAATATTATCAAAAAGCTCTACAACTGAAATGTCAAGAGTCCCACCACCAAAATCGACTACAATAAAAGATTGATCTTCTTGGTTTACCATAGATCTTTTAGCTAGAGCCGCTGCGGAAGGTTCATTGATAATCCGATCAATCTGAACGCCTGCAAATTTCCCTGCTAGTTTGGTCGCATAGCGTTGAGCATCATTGAAATAGGCTGGAACACTAACAATCACTTCCTCAACCTTTTCTCCAAGATAGGTCTCTGCATCGTCTATCAACTTTCGAATGATAAAAGAGCTTAATTCTTCAGCCTTATATGCTCGATTTCCTAGCGTCAACTCATGCTTGGTCCCCATAAAACGCTTGAACTGAGAAACCGTCTTGTCTGGGTGGGTCACCAAGCGTTCCTTGGCAATTTTTCCAACTATAATCTCATCATTGTCATCTAAAGCCACAACAGAAGGAGTTAAATACTCACCAAAAGCATTGGGAATCAGCTTAACCTGACCATCTTGATAAACCCCTACTAAAGAATTAGTCGTTCCTAAATCAATACCTACTATCATCTTCTTCTAACTCCAAATCTTTTTTAGATATTCCTATTATACAAGAAATATCCTATTTTCTTTGAAAAAATCTGTGATTTACTCTCTAAAATAGAAAATCGTTTAAGGAAAATAAAAAAGTTTCACCCTACTCTTACGGTAAAAACCACGAGAGTAAGAATGAAACAGTTTGTCATTATTTACCAAGTTTTGCTTTAGCTGCATCTGCAAGAGCTGTGAAAGCTGCTGCATCGTTAACAGCCAAGTCAGCAAGCATTTTACGGTTAACTTCGATTTCAGCCAATTTCAAACCATGCATCAATTGTGAGTATGAAAGTCCGTTCAAACGAGCTGCCGCATTGATACGAGTGATCCACAATTTACGGAAGTCACGTTTTTTCTGACGACGGTCACGGTATGCATAGTAGTAAGAGTTCATTACTTGTTCTTTTGCAGTACGGAACAAGATGTGTTTAGCTCCATAGTAACCTTTTGCTAATTTAAGAATACGTTTACGACGTTTGCGTGATACAACGCCACCTTTAACACGTGCCATGTTTTATTTCCTCCAAATATTTCCTAGAATTGTTTACTTACCGTTAGGCTATTATTTCAAGCGAGTAAGCATTGCTTTGATACGTTTGAAATCTCCTGAATGCACCATAGATGCTTTACGAAGATGACGACGTTGTTTCTTAGTTTTTCCGTGGAAACGGTGAGAAGTGTAAGCACGGAAACGTTTAAGTCCACCAGAACCTGTACGTTTGAAACGTTTAGCTGATGCGCGGTGTGTTTTTTGTTTTGGCATGATTTTTTCTCCTTTATTTAACTTTCTGACAATTATTTTTTGTCAGTTGCTGGCGCCAACTGCATGAACATTTGGCGTCCATCCATCTTAGCTCGTTGTTCGATGATCGCAATATCTTGTGTTGCTTCAGCAAACTCGGCTAAAACTTTTGCACCAATCTCTTTATGGGTGATCATACGCCCTTTAAAGCGAATGGATACCTTAACTTTATTTCCTTTTTCAAGGAACTTGCGTGCATTGCGAAGTTTTGTGTCAAAGTCACCCTTGTCAATAGTTGGACTCAGACGAACTTCTTTCACAGTAACAACACTTTGTTTTTTACGTTGTTCTTTTTGCTTTTTCTGGTACTCAAATTTGAACTTACCGTAGTCCATAATTTTA
Source organism: Streptococcus oralis (assembly GCF_023110055.1). Classification (GTDB taxonomy): domain Bacteria; phylum Bacillota; class Bacilli; order Lactobacillales; family Streptococcaceae; genus Streptococcus; species Streptococcus oralis_BY. The sequence continues at coordinate 769,514 of NZ_JALDVG010000001.1, forward strand.
GCAACAGGCGGTTTTGCTTGGGGTTGAATTAAAACTAAGTCAACATTCGCACTATCAGCCAATGCTTGCGCTTCGCTGAGTGGCTTGATGCCTAGCTGTTCTCCCTCAAGACCGATCAAGCGAACTTCACGTACACGAATTTCATCATTGATGAATAAGTCTTGCTTTGCTATGGTTTTCACCTCTTTTTTATTATTAGAGAAAAACAATAGCGGACTCGTAATGATACAAGCCCGCACGTTATGATAGCGTTTCTTAGAAACTTTTCATCCGTAGGGCCAGGCAACTTGATGTCACAAGGCGAGAAGCTCTCACTTCTGCTTTTCTCAACTTTTATATGATACCAAGTTTTCTATTCCTTGTCAAGATAAAAAGTCAATTTTTCGAAAAGTTTGTCTATTTTATCGAACCGTTTCAATTCGCCAACTATTCCACCCTGTAAAGCGGATAGCCCCTTGCTGGTCAGTTCTGTAAATCTTACTCTTGATACTTTCCATTCGTGTCAAGGATTCCTGATGGGGGAGTTTCGCACGATTGTTTTTTCCAACTGAGATGAGAGTAATTTCTGGTTTGATTTTTTCTAGGAAAGTTGGATTTGATGAGGTTTTAGCACCATGTTGGCTTGCTTTCAAGACATCCACCTCTAGGTCAGGATAATGCTTCAACAAGTCCTTCTCTCTTTTTTCCTCCAAATTTCCTGTGAAGAGAAAGTGCTTATCTAAGAGTTTTCCATAAAGAACCAAAGAATCATCACGATCCCCATCTCCAATCTGCCTTGGAGATAGGACTTCTAACTGACTTCCAAAAATCGAAAAATTATCCCCCTCTGTCACACTGCGCACCTTAGTTTGACTTGCTTCTAATTCTGCCACAAAATCCTTCTGTGTCAGACTTCCTTTTGATACTAAAATCTCTCCAACATGGAAAGCCTTGGTCACCTCCAGCAAATCGCCAACATGCTCCTTGTCTGTATTGGTCAAAATCAGCTGGTCAATCTTATCTACTCCTCGACTTTTAAGATAGGGAATCAAAGTTCTCTGGGCATTGCTGGTCGTCGCCTTTTCCTGCCAAGCTTGTATTTTCTTGTCAGATTCTGCTTTACCTCCTACATCTATGAGAATAGTTTTACCAGTTACATCCCGTAGGAAAATACTCTCCCCTTGCCCAACATCTAGCATGGTAATTTCATTTTCAAGTGGATGCTTGGTCAGGAAAAAGAGCCCCACAATAAAGAGAATGACTCCTGCTATTCTTTTAATATTTTTCCTAAAATCATAGACTAAAGCTAATGAAACTAAGAGAAGAATCAAAAACCACGCATTGGGTTGACCAAAGACCAGGGGCCTACTTGCCAGCTGCGATACCAAGCGAATGATACACTCCAACCACTCAAAGACAAAGTTAAACTGAGTGACTGGGTAAACAAAAGACAGAATGAATAAGATGGACAAAAGTGGCAAGAAGACCACATCAAACAGAAAGGAAAAAACAAAGGTCAAAAGGATAGACCAAGGCTGAAATTCTGCAAAATAAAAGGATAGAATGGGCAATATTCCCAAAGAAATGACCATACTTTCTCTGGCAACAGCCTTGAGCCCCTCCCCTTCTTTGCTTGTCATAGTCAAGATAAAAGCATAAGCGCAGGACAAGACCCCTCCAGCTGTCAAGAAAAAGTTGGGCATGATGATAAAGAGGACAAGGACCGTCAAGGCAAAATTATCCAAACCCTTAACACCATGTTGGGCCAGTAACTTTTGCAAGAGACTGCGAATGACAGATGCTGAAAATCCTGTCAGACCTGCATAGATAAGAGAAAAGGGATAAGTTAGCCACTTCAACTTTTCTTGGGTCAAGCCCAATCGCAAGAGGAGTTTCTTAAAGGCATCCATAAAGAAGCCCACTTGCATACCTGACAAGGCAAATAGATGGATAATTCCAAGACTGGAATAAAGCTCATTCATCTCCTCAAAATCCGTGTCCAAATGTCCTAAAAGAAGCCCTGTCATATAGTTGCGCATAGGGTCTGGAAAGTGCGCCTTGATCCAAACTACAGCCTTTCGACGTAAAGCCGACAAATTTTCACCTATATCCCAACTGCTAACCTGTTTAAGTGACTGGATGCTCTTGATAGTCAGTGTCTGGTAAATTCCCTGAGTCTTCAGATAGGCTTGGTAGTCAAATCCACCAAAATTTCTCTGCCCTTCAGGATCTGAAACTTTCCCTTCTAGCTCTATCTCGTGAAGATCTGTTAAGGCTTGAAAGAGCTCTTTTTCCTCCTCAGACTGGAGTTTATAGTAAACTTGGAAGGTACGGCCGTCAGCCTTGCCCCGAAAGGACAGACTGTCTCCATTGACCTTAATAGTGTCAGGCAAAATCCGTACCCTTTCAACAGAATCTACTAGGTTTTGACTTGCTTGTGTCTGTTGCCAATTTTGAAACAAAAACCAAAATCCAAAAACTCCACAAATCGCTAAAACTTTTCCAGCAGATTTCCATGGAAATTGGAAAAAGAGGCAGAAGAGCAAAAAAACAAAACCTAGCAGTGCGAGATAGGACACTCCAAAAATGGCATAGTAAAGCCAGAGTAACAGAAAGCTCAGATAGATTAGGGGGATAGGGAAATTCTTAATCCACTGTGACATAATCTTTTAGCTTTTCTATGGTCTTAGCGCCAATGCCAGAGACCTTCTTTAATTCATCTACCGACTTGAATTTGCCATTTGCCTCACGATGGTCGATAATATCCTGAGCTCGTTTTCCTCCCAAGCCTTTGACCTGCTTTAGTTCTTCCAGACTAGCTTTATTGAGATTGACCTTCTTTTCTTTACTTGTCGAAGGAGTCGTTCCAGAGGCAGCCTGCTGACTAGCCGCTTCTTCTCCCTTAGTTGGAACATAGACAAGAGCCTCGTCACTGACTTTCTGAGCGAGATTAAGCGACTTACTATCTGCTTCCTCTGTCAATCCACCAGCTTTCTGAACAGCATCATGAACACGACTCCCTACTGGTAAATCATAAATCCCTGGCGATTTAACAGCACCTTTGACATCCACTGTGATCAGATCTTGTTCAGCAGACTCTTCCTTTTCTTCCTTCTTGACTTCCTTTTCAGACGATGAATCCTTTGAAACGGCCGAGACTTCAGCTTGCAAATTCTTTTCTTTGACGGGTGTTTGTGAAGTTGGCTTTAGTAGGAAAAATCCGCCCAAGGCCAAACCTAAAATAGCACAAATGACAATGATTTTATACTCTTTGATTTTCTCGATAATTGCTTCCATATTTTCTCCTCTCTTAAGTTATTCGCAAGAGAAAGAAAAAAACAGCTGAAAATTTCTTTTCAACTGCTTATTTATTTGCAAAATAGTCTTCCTTGGTCAAGACATAATGAACTCTTGTAACGATTCGTCCTGGTTCTTTATTATCCATTCTGGCATAGGGTTCTTCGTGGGAAAAGCGCATACCTGATTTCTCCATGACCTTTCCTGATGCGGGATTGTCTTTGTCATGAAGGGCAGTCAACTTGTGCATTCCAATCTTCTCAAAAGCCAGCTCAATCACGGCACGATTGGCTTCTGTCGTCAATCCTTGATTCCAATACTTTTGGTTGATAATGTAACCAATAGCTGCCTTCTTAAGAATAGGATCAATCTTGTGCAAGTCAATGGTTCCAATAAACTGACAATTGCTTTTTAGCTCGATCCCCCACCGTCCCAAGGGATTAGCCAAGTAGAACTGAGCAATGTTGTTCTTGGTTTCTTCTAAGCTTTGATTTGTTGGAAAAGTGTAGCGTGTATTTTCTCTGTCTGAGGCATACTCAAACATAGCTTCTGCATCGTCCAAGGTTACAGGTCGGAGCAACAAACGCTCCGTTTCTATAGATGGATACTGGGCAAATTTCACAAATATTGATTCCATACTTTTCCCTCCATTAGAGTTTGATTCTCACTAGTCTAGCATAAATAAATTTGGATGACAAGTTTTTCTTGATTTTTGAAGCGGTTTCATATACAATAAAACCATCACATTTTTGATTTATGAACTGAAATGTGACAACTAAAACAATCCCGTCAATTGAAAGGTAGGTTATCTCTATGTTAATCGGAATCCCAAAAGAAATTAAAAATAATGAAAACCGTGTTGCCCTCACTCCTGCTGGCGTCCATAGTTTAGTCAGTCGCGGGCATCGTGTCCTCATCGAATCAAATGCTGGTCTCGGTTCAGGATTTACTGATGCGGACTATCAAAAGCAAGGAGCTGAGATTGTCGCTACTGCTGCAGAAGCATGGGCTGCCGAGTTAGTCGTGAAAGTAAAAGAACCACTAGCTTCTGAATATGGTTATTTGCGCGACGATCTTCTTCTCTTCACCTACTTGCACATGGCCGCTGCGCCAGAATTAGCAGAAGCTATGTTAGCAGCCAAAACAACAGGAATTGCCTATGAAACTGTTCGTGACAATCAAGGACAACTACCGCTCCTCGTTCCTATGAGTGAGGTTGCAGGTCGTATGGCTGTTCAAATCGGAGCTCACTTCCTTACTAAGCAAGCTGGTGGTTCTGGTATTCTACTTGGTGGTGTACCAGGTGTTCCAAAAGGAAAAGTAACCATCATCGGTGGTGGTGTCGTCGGTACACATGCTGCCCGCATCGCCCTTGGTCTTGGTGCTCAAGTGACTATTTTAGATATCAGTGCTAAGCGTCTCTCGGTTCTAGAAGAAGTCTTTGGTAACCAAATCCAAACTCTTATGTCTAATTCATTCAACATCGAAGCAAGTGTGAGAGATGCTGATGTTGTGATTGGTGCAGTTCTCATCCCTGGTGCCAAAGCACCAAAATTGGTGACAGATGAGATGGTCAAACAAATGCGTCCAGGCTCTGTCATCGTTGATGTTGCCGTTGACCAAGGTGGCGTTATCGAGACAGCTGACCGTGTGACAACGCACGATGAACCTGTCTATGAAAAATATGGTGTTCTCCACTATGCCGTTGCCAATATCCCTGGTGCGGTTGCCCGTACTTCTACTATCGCCCTAACCAATGTCACTCTTCCTTATATCGAAGCTCTGGCTGGCAAAGGATTCGCACAAGCAATTGCTGAAGATGAGGGCTTGCGTCAAGGTGTGACCACTTATAAAGGTTACTTAACTAGCCTACCAGTTGCCGAAGGGCTCGATAAAGAGCACACGTCTATCGACGAACTTGTTTAAAGCTATACACTCATTAAAAAAGAGCAGTTCAAATTGAACTGCTCTTTTTTTGCTATTCTGTCTCTTCCTTCTTTTCTTCATTTTTAACTGGAGCTGGTTCATAGGCTCGGATAATCTGAGCAACAACAGGATGGCGAACCACATCCTTAGCTGAAAAATGAACAAAGTCGATTTGGTGAATGTTCTTGAGCTTTTCTTGAGCATCAATCAAACCGGACTTAACATTACGTGGTAGGTCAATCTGGCTGATATCTCCATTGACAATCATCTTAGAATTAAAGCCTAAACGAGTCAAGAACATCTTCATCTGCATGATGGTCGTATTTTGTGCTTCATCGAGAATGACAAAGGCATCATCCAAGGTCCGACCACGCATATAGGCAAGGGGCGCGATTTCGATAATTTCACGTTCCATGAGACGAGTCGTTTGGTCTTTCCCAAGAATCTGATACAAGGCATCATAAACTGGTCGAAGATAAGGATCGACCTTCTCCTTAAGATCACCTGGAAGAAATCCTAGACTCTCACCAGCTTCCACTGCTGGTCGAGTGAGGATAATACGCTTGACTTGCCCACGTTTAAGGGCAGTCACTGCCAAGGTCACGGCAAGAAAGGTCTTCCCTGTCCCTGCAGGTCCGATTCCAAAGGTCACATCATGCTGTTTGACACTGTCCACATAAAGTTTTTGACCCAAGGTTTTGACACGAATCGGTTTCCCAGTATTGTCCTTGATAATTTCTTCTTCGTAAAGGGCGACAAACTTGTCGATTTCATCGTTTTTAACCATGCTAATAGCCGTCACCACATCTGGCGTCCCAACTGTCATCCCTCGATTAACCAAAACCATCAAGGCTTGGATAACCTGACGGGTTTCCTCACAGGCAGACTCTTCTCCGATAACCTGGACAATTTCCGTACGGGCATGAATCACCACATCGAGCTCTTCTTCCATCAAACGAAGATGGCGCTCATTGGAACCAAAAAGATGGAACAAGTCATCTGGGTGACTTAGTTGAATGTCTATTGAATGTTCCTTCAAATAAAGAACCTCTCTAATCCGTTTATTTCTTTTTATTATAGCAAAGAGAACAATAAAATACTAGCCTCATCTCATTGTCTCTAGTGTTCTAAGTATTCTTGCCAGATGGCGTCAAAGTCTCCTAGGTTAAAAGAGAAGCTGGCATGCTCCTCCAAAAAGCGACTCACCTCATCAAAATCATCCGTGTGTTTTGGAAAAGCTGACTCCTCAAAAGCGAGATCTGCCAAAATGGCTTTGGGGCTATTACTTTTAGGATTGCGCTCGGTCATGAGCCAAGTGTAAAATGATTTTCTCAATTCTTTCTCCTATCAAGAATTTTTTGATGACACTTTTCTGATTCTAGAAAATTACTGGACTTAGCCTCTGAAACGTAGTGGTTTATAAAATCCGTTTTCGCATCTGTATAGGCGTCTCGATTGTGTTCAAATTGTTTCCACAAACTTAATTTTAATTCCTGATACGCTTGGGCGATATCTGGATGCTGGCAGAGATAATCTCTAAAATAAATCTCGTCATGATCTCCTGTCATTCGCAAATGTAAATGAAAAACTTTCTCAGCAAATCCCTGCTCTGTATATCCTTTATTTAGCGAAATCCTGTTAGGACTCTCCGACATCACTAGCCAACCATTCTTCACCAATAAATCCCTAACTCTTGCTAAATCCTCTATTTTACCTACTTCTAACAGAATATCAACGATATTTTTGGCCCAAATATTAGGGATAGCAGTGCTACCGATATGTTCTATTCTTTTAATAACATTTGCACCCAATATTTTTTTCAGACTTGTTTTTTCCGATTCATACCAGTCTTTCCACTCTGACTTGTGCTCTACTAGAAAAATAGGAAAAAGTTGCCAGAGTTTCTCTAAACTCATTTCTTCAAGTTTCTTTATCATGTCTATAAGGTTTAAATCAACTCTGTACCAAACTGGTCTTGCTTGATTTTACCAGCCTTCATCAAGCCACCGAGTGCTTTCTTGAACTGACCTTTAGAGATACCAAAGGTTGCCTTGATGTCCTCAGGAGAAGACTTATCATTCAAGGTCATGAAACCGCCATTGCTTTCCAAGTAGGTCAAAATCATCTGAGCATCATTTTCCAACATTTCAAAAGAACGTGGTTTGAGGGATAGGTTCAAGGTGCGGTCCACTTCACGGAAACCAATGACACGCGCATCTAAAACTTGTCCCAAACGTGGCTCTGCGTAGCGCTCACTTGGGTGAATGAAACCAAGCATGTTATTCTCTGGCAGATAGACAAAGGTCCCTGACAGCTTGAGACGGTAAACAATGGCTGGCCAGTTTTGGTTCTGCATGTTGTTGTAGGCAGGACGAGCCAGACGTTGGAAGTCTTCCTGATACGCCAAGAGTCCCCAGATTCGGTCTTTCTTGTCCACTTCAAGGCGGATGTAAAGTTTATCACCCTTCTTAGGCCAGAGTTCCTTGAGCTCAGGGAGGATATCGAGTGACACAACGATTTCCTTGTCAGGTAGACCGGTATCGACAAAGACACCCAAGTCCTTACGAACTTCTGTTACGGTTCCCCAACCAAATTGGTCCTGAGTGGCAGTCACTTCTAGAGTTGTCAAGCGGAGTTTTTGCTTCATATCCGTGTAGGCAAAACCTTTGACCGTATCACCTACCGTATGTTGACCTTCTTCCTTAGCAAGAGCATAGGTCTGACCATCCTTTTGCACAAAGTAAAAACGATCATTTTCATCGATGATGAGTCCAACGATAAAACTTGCAAGATTTGTATTCATATTTCCTTCTTTCGAATAAAACTCAGCCAGCAATGCCAACTGAGTTTTTCTGTTTATTTTTAGACTTCCAAGATTTCTTTTTCTTTATTGGCAGTCATGTCGTCGATGTGTTTCACAGCGTCGTCTGTTACTTTTTGAATATCTTTTTCAAGAGTCTTCAATTCGTCTTCAGTGATTTCTTTTGCTTTTTCTTGCTTTTTAGCTTCGTCCATAGCATCACGACGGATATTGCGGACAGCCACTTTAGCATTCTCACCGACCTTCTTCACTTCTTTGGCAAGGTCACGACGAGTCTCTTCTGTAAGAGCTGGGATAACCAAGCGGATCACAGAACCATCATTAGCTGGTGTGATACCAAGGTCAGAAGCGTTCAAGGCACGTTCGATGTCTTTCAATGAAGACTTGTCAAATGGTGTTACCAACAAGACACGCGCTTCTGGAATGGTAATTGAAGCGATTTGGTTAAGAGGAGTTTCGACTCCATAGTATTCTACATGGATACGGTCTAGCAAGCTTGCGTTGGCACGACCGGCACGGATACCTCCAAATTCACGAGCAAGTGAATGGTGAGACTGGGTCATTCTCTCTTTTGCTTTTTCTACAATTGCATTAGCCATAATTTTCTTATTCCTTTTCTTCGATATTGTTTGAAACTGTTGTTCCAATATTTTCACCAAATACGACACGTTTGATGTTGCCTGGTTGGTTCATATTGAAGACAACCAAGTCAATGTCGTTGTCCATAGAGAGGGTTGAAGCAGTTGAGTCCATGATACGAAGACCTTTATTGATAACGTCACGGTGGGTCAATTCTTCAAACTTAACGGCAGTTTTGTCTTTCTTAGGATCGGCATTGTAAACACCGTCTACCCCATTTTTAGCCATCAGAATGGCATCCGCTTCGATTTCAGCTGCACGAAGGGCAGCTGTTGTATCTGTTGAGAAGTAAGGTGAACCAATCCCAGCACCAAAGATAACGATGCGGCCTTTTTCAAGATGACGAAGGGCACGTCCACGTACGTACGGCTCTGCCACTTGTTGCATGGCAATGGCAGTTTGCACACGCGTATCGACACCAACTTGCTGCAATGAATCTGCCATCACAAGAGCATTCATCACGGTCCCAAGCATTCCAGTGTAATCGGCCTGAACGCGGTCCATTCCTGCTTCTGCAGCAGGTTCTCCACGCCAGAGATTTCCTCCACCAATAACAAGGGCAATTTCGATACCTAAGCTATGAACTTCTTGAATCTCTTTTGCGATTGTTTGAACTGTCTGGATATCAATCCCTACGCCACGTTCACCGGCAAGGGCTTCACCTGATAACTTGATTAAAATACGTTTATACTTGGGGTTCGCCATTTTTACTCTCCTTTTTTTATCCTACCTATTTTATCACAATTTCTAAGATTTTTATAGTATCATGAGCAATTCTTTCAAAAAAATTAAACCGTTAAAAATTCCTCTAAGTCGGTAAGAGCACGCTCTGCAATTTTTTCATAACGAGCTTTTTTATCACGGATACGCTCGCCTTCCAATTCCTTGATAATCCCAAAATTGACATTCATTGGTTGGAAATGTTTGCTGTCCGCATGAGTGATGTAATGAGCTAGACTTCCAATCGCTGTGGTCTCTGGGAAGATAGCTTCACTTTCACCCTTAAAGAGACGAGCTGCGTTAATACCTGCAACCAAGCCTGAAGCTGCTGACTCAACATAGCCTTCCACACCCGTCATTTGACCAGCAAAGAAAAGGTTTGGTTGTTTCTTAGAACGATAGGTTTGTTCTAGCAAGTTCGGTGAATCCATATAAGAATTGCGATGCATGACCCCATAGCGAACAAACTCCGCATTTTCAAGACCTGGAATCATTTGGAAGACACGCTTTTGTTCTCCCCATTTGAGGTGGGTCTGGAATCCAACGATATTATAGAGACTACCAGCCGCATTATCCTGACGGAGCTGGACAACCGCATATGGAGTTTTGAAATCTCCATCACGAGGGCCTGTGTAGTCATCTGGATACTCCAGACCAACTGGTTTCATGGGACCATAAAGCATGGTTTTAATGCCACGCTTGGCCATGACTTCGATTGGCATACATCCTTCAAAGTACTTTTCTTTTTCAAAAGAATTCAGCGGTGCTTCTTCCGCATTGACCAATGCCTCATGGAAATCCATAAATTCTTGTTTGGTCATTGGAGCGTTGAGGTAGGCCGCCTCTCCCTTATCATAACGAGATTTGAGATAGACCTTGCTCATATCGATGGTATTGACATCGATAATCGGCGCCGCCGCATCGTAGAAATAGAAACCATCACCGTCATTGAGGGCATGAATCTTTTCAGCTAAGGCATCACTAGTCAAAGGACCAGTAGCGACAACTGTAATAACATCCGTTGGCAATTCTGTAATTTCATCACGAACCACTTCAATCAAGGGGTGATTGGCTACTTTTTCGGTCACCATCTGGGAGAAACCATCGCGGTCCACCGCAAGGGCACCACCAGCAGGGACACGTGTAGCTTCAGCAGATTCCAAAATGACAGAACCCAAGCGACGCATTTCTTCCTTGAGGAGTCCAACGGCGTTTGTCAGAGCATCCCCACGTAAGGAATTGGAACAAACCAATTCAGCAAAATTGTCTGTTTTGTGTTGGGGTGTTGACTTGACACCACGCATTTCATAGAGTTTAACTGGAATACCGCGTTCTGCGATTTGGTAAGCTGCTTCAGAACCTGCCAAACCAGCACCGATAACATTAATATAAGATTGAGACACGACACTAATACCTCTTTGGGTGGAACATCAGTCCATATCCAAACAAGCCACTGGATTGTTTGGCACCCACAAATCTTTCTAATTTTTCTTTTACTAGTATAACAAAAAAAGGGAAGAAGGCAAACTTCCCTGTTTAGTCATTTTCTTGATTTTCTTCCCATTCGTGGTAGGCAGCGTAGAGTTGGCTTTTATTCCACTGGTAGAGTTTCGCAACTTCCTTAATGGCTTGATTTTTCTTCATGCCTTGCTGGATACGAGATTGGATTTCTGAAAACAAGTCCTCCTCGTCCTTTTCCTCCACATCCTGACTTGCGCCTTTAACGATGAGAAGGCATTCACCCTTGAGTGGCGTTTCAGCAATACTTTCTAGTAGCTCTGAAATCTTTCCTCGTTGGTATTCTTCATAGATTTTGGTCAATTCCCTGACCAAGACTACCGAGCGGTCACCGTAGACTTCTAGCATATTTTCCAATGTATCTGATACACGGTGGGGCGATTCGTAGAAAATCTGAGTTTCTGGGTAATCTTTTTTTAAGTCGAAAAATTGCTTTTGCTGGCCTGATTTTCTCGGTAAGAAACCGTAAAAGATATGTGGTTGTGGAGCTAAACCACTGGCAATCAAGGCAGAAATCCCTGCAGAGGCACCCGGAACTGTCACTACTGCAATTTCTTCCTCAATAGCTGCCTTAACCAAATCATGACCAGGGTCCGAGATACTAGGCAGACCCGCATCGGATACCTGAGCGATACTTTGTCCTGCTTTCAAGAAACCAATCAAATCAGGAATTTTTTCCTTGGCATTGTGCTCGTGAAAACTAATCTGCTTGGTGGAAATGTCAAAATGCTTGAGCAAAAGTCCTGTATTGCGCGTGTCCTCAGCTGCAATCCAGTCCACTTCTTTCAAGGTCTGAATGGCACGAAAGGTCATGTCATCTAGATTGCCAATCGGTGTTGCCACTAGATAAAGTTTGCCATATGGAGATTGTCCCTTAAAACTTTTTTGAATCTGCATGCCTACTCCCTGTACAACAACTCGTCACAGAACATACATTCCTCGTCCTGCTCTCGGCGTTGTCCATAAAAATCATTACATACGTGAAAACCGTCCTTATAGATTCGACGGACGCTTTCACGAACATGCTTAGCCTTGACGGGAGTATCTGCTTCCACCTCGCCCAAGCGTTCGCGCAACTTACTATTTTCCAAGCGAAGAGCTGTATTTTCCTCTACCAGACTCTTGAGATTTTTCTTGATGGCTTCCACATCGGCCAAGGTCACCAGTAATTGTTGGGAAAAATCATCCAGCGCGTCAAATAATTCTTTTTTGTCCATAAACCAGCCCTTTCCTTTCTATATCGTTCATTTTTAATACTCAATGAAAATCAAAGAGCAAACTAGGAAACTAGCCGCAGGCTGTACTTGAGTACGGCAAGGCGACGTTGACGTGGTTTGAATTTGATTTTCGAAGAGTATGAGTTTATATTTCTTTCAAGACCAGATATTCCATGGCATTTTGAAAGCTTACATTAGCTTGCCACATTTTTCTGGCTTCTAGCAAATCTTGTAAAATCTGTCGCATCCTTGCTTGCAAGAGATCCTGCCCACAGAGAACTTCGAGGATTCGCAAGACCTGATCTTGTTTTTCCTTGTCATCTGCCAAGCTGGCTAATTTCGCAACTTGCAAATAACTCTCTTTTTTCTTAGCTAATAACCAGGTCAGCAGGCGTTCGCTCTCATCCACCAAGGTCCAAAAACTAGCCTGATTGACCAACTTTTCAGCTTCAGCACGTGATTGACAAAACTGGGCTAAGAGAGTTGCTTTTTTCTTGACCAGACCTGCTTGTTCTAATTGATGGATGAGCTTCTCTTCTTGCTTTTTAAAGTGGAAAATCTGGGTCCGACTCCGGATAGTTGGCAACATCTTTTCCTCATCGCTGGTCAAGAAGAAAATATAAACCTCACTCTGGGGTTCTTCGATGACCTTGAGCAGAGAATTAGCCGCGTTAGGATGCATTTTCTCCGCCTGCTCAATAATAAAGACCTGCTGCTGACTTTCAATCCCTGCTTGAGAAAACTGACCCACCAATTCCCGAATGCGTTCTGTCTTGATGACCTGATTGACTGGCTTAATCAAGGTAACATCGGGGAATTCTTCCTGTTCAATCAGCTTGCAGTTTCGGCATTTCTCACATGGTAGAACGCCTACTTTATCCGTACAAAAGAGGCTCTTAGCCAAAAACTGCGCCATTTCCAAGCTTCCAAAGAAACCTGAAAAGAGATAGGCGTGATTGAGCTGATCTTGTTCTAGGATACGGACAAAGCGGTCAAACTGGTCTGGCTGCCAAGCTTTTAGTTGTTCTTGTTTCATTTATCCAAGCCCATTCTGTCAAACAAGACAGCCTTGGTAGCATCCACAACTTGCTCCAAAGGAAGACTCGCATCAATCTTGACAATGCGATTTCCTTCTTTGTCCAGAAGAGAAAGGTAACCTTGACGAACTTTCTTGTGCAAGTCTAAGCCTTCCAAGTCCAAACGATTGACCTCGCGGTCACTATTAGCAGCAATGCGAGCCAGTCCTTCTTCCACCTCAATGTCAAAATAGAGGGTCAAATCGGGTTTGAGGCCATCTGTCGCAAAGTGATTGAGCCAATCAATGGAATCAATATCCAAGCCACGGCCAAATCCCTGATAAGCAACAGAACTATCGATGAAGCGGTCCATAATGACCAACTTACCAGCTCCAAGAGCTGGAAGAACTTTTTCTACCAAATGCTGTCTGCGACTGGCGATATAGAGAAGAAGCTCTGTTTTAGGATCCATCTGCGTATGACTTGGGTCCAAAATCACTTCCCGAATCTTCTCTCCAATCAAGACTCCACCTGGCTCACGGGTCGTCAGCACCTCTACTCCTTTTTCCTCTAAAATTGGGAGCAGAGCCTCTAAAACACTGGTCTTTCCTGCTCCCTCTGGTCCCTCAAGAGAGACTAAAAATCCTTTTGACATGTCTAACTCATTTCTTTTTTTCTACCTTCTATTCTATCAAAAAAATAGGTTTTTGTGACAATCTTTTTGTCTTCTTATTCCATGCACCATAAAAGAGGCAGTCAAGGCCACCTCTTATTTACCTAATTCTTGTGTTCGTTTGTAAGCTTGCTGAACTGCGTCCATGACTGTACCTCTAAAGGCATGTTCTTCCAGACGTGCTACACCAGCAATAGTCGAACCTCCTGGGCTACAAACTTGATCTTTCAAAACTCCAGGATGTTGCTGGCTTTCGAGAACCATTTGCCCAGCGCCGACTACTGTTTGGGCTGCCATTTTCAAAGCCATTTCTCGGGGCAATCCTGTCTGCACACCTGCATCTGCCAAGGCTTCGATAAAGAGATAGACAAAGGCTGGTCCACAGCCTGCAAGACCTGTCGCAGCATCGATTAAGCCATCCCCCAGCTCAACCAAAAGACCGGCCTTGGCCAATAATTGACAAAAGAGTTCACTGTCCTCAGCACGACAATTTGCTGACATGGCATAACTAATCACTCCTTGGCCGATAGCCACTGGAGTATTGGGCATGATGCGAATAATTCGGTGGTGACTTGGAAGTAGTCTAGCCAGTTTTTCCAAGGTCAATCCAGCCGCCATGGAAATCAAAAGAAGGCTCTCTCGTTTTTCAAGGATGGTCTGGTATTGAGAAAGCAAGTCTGAGAACTGAGCAGGCTTAACTCCTAGAAAAATCACATCTGCTTCTGCGAAGATTTCGTCATTGCTGGAAGCCTGACCACCAAAGTTGGCAATGAAAGCATCTACTTTTGCTTGACTACGATTGGCAAGGAGAATCTGAGCACCCGTCTTGGCCTGCACAACAGCCTTGGCCAAACTAGCTCCCATATTCCCCAAACCGATAAATCCAATCTTCATCTCTTACTCCCTTATCTGTCCGTTACCAGTAACCACATACTTGTAGCTGGTCAACTCTTTCAAGCCCATTGGACCACGCGCATGCAGTTTCTGAGTAGAAATCCCCATCTCACATCCAAGTCCAAACTGGCCCCCGTCAGTGAAACGCGTTGAGGCATTGACATAAACCGCTGCAGAGTCCACTTGATCTGTAAAGTAGGCTGCAGATTCAGCATTTTCCGTCACAATGGCATCCGAATGATGGGTACTGTGGGCTTCAATATGCGCAACCGCTTCTTCTAAACTACTCACAACCTTAACCGCTAGGATATAGTCTAAAAACTCGGTGTCAAAGTCTTGTGCCTCAGCTGCTCGACCTGAAAGAGACTGACTTGCTTTCTCATCCAAGCGGAATTGAATTGGTTCCAGTCCAGCTTCTTTCCGACTTGTAACCAGCACTTTCTCCAAGCGAGGAAGGAAGCTTGCTGCCTTGTCTTCATGAACTAGCAAGACCTCCATGGCATTGCAGACAGAAGGACGACTGGTTTTAGCATTGTTGATGATAGACAAAGCCTTGTCTTCATCGGCATCCTTATCTACATAGACATGGACAATCCCAGTTCCTGTCTCAATAACAGGCACAATGGCATTCTCAACCACGGCATTGATCAAGCCAGCGCCTCCACGAGGTATGAGAAGATCTAGATAGCCCTTGGCCTTCATCATAGCATAGCTACTTTCTCGGCTGGTATCTTCCACCAGTTGAATCACATTTGGATGAATGGTAGTCGTCTCCAAACCCTTCTTCAAGGCTGTGACAATAGCATGAGCAGTTTGGTAGGCGTCCTTACCACTACGAAGAACGACCGCACTGCCACTTTTAAGAGCCAAAGCAGCCGCGTCAGACGTCACATTTGGACGACTTTCGTAGATAATTCCAATAACCCCCATGGCCACACGTTTCTTGGTAATAACCAAGCCATTTTCAAGATGATTGGTTTCTAAAACTTCACCGATTGGATCTGGTAAAGCAACCACTTCACGAATCCCTCTTGCCATCGCTTCTATACGTCCCTCATCCAAATAAAGACGGTCTAGCATGACATCTGAGATTTTCCCCTTGGCCACTGCCATATCGAGGGCATTGGCCACTAAAATCTCCTCAGTAGCTGCCAATAAATGATCAGCCATAGCTAGCAAGGCTTGGTTTTTCACTGCTTCGCTGGCAGTATTGATTGACTTTTTAACAGCCTGTACCTGTTCAAATTGTTCTTGTGTACTTACCATCGTTCACCTCTAAAATTCTGTAAAGAGCAACTGGATTTCAGGAGTGATGGAAATCCAGTCATCACGGTGAATCAAGACTCCCTTAGCTTTTTGAGAACGGAGCATATCTTCTAGGGCTGAGACACCAAATTGGACACGTCCCTTTCCAAGAGATTGACCTGTTTCTTTATCTGCTACTGTTACAATATCGTGGTAAGAGAAGTTTCCTTCCACTTCTACCACACCCGATAAAAGGAGACTTTTCCCGTTTTTTGAAAGTGCCTCTGCAGCTCCACCATCTACCCAAATCGTTCCCTGACTTTGAGCATAGAAGGCCAGCCATTGTTTCTGGGTACGAAGTCCCTTCTCTTGCGCAACAAAGAAGGAACCATCCCTAGTTTCTTCAGCTGCCTCAATCAAGGCATCAGATTTCAAGGAGGAGCAAATATAGACTGGCACACCTGACTCCGTCGCAATAGTTGCAGCTTTGATTTTTGTCAGCATGCCCCCAGTACCGTTTGACGAACCTGCTCCACCAGCCATATCAATAATCTCACGATTGATAGTCTCGATTTTCTCAAGACGTTTAGCTGTTGGATCCGAATTAGGATTGCCAGTATAGAGACCGTCCACATCGGTCAAGAGAACTAAAAGGTCTGCTTGAACCATCGCCGCTACCTGGGCACTCAGAGTGTCATTGTCCCCGACCTTGAGCTCATCAATAACGACACTGTCATTCTCGTTGATGATGGGGATTGCACCACGATGAAGCAATACAGACAAGGCCTGGTGGGCATTCTTATAGCGACGCTTATCTACAAAATCATCCTGTGTCAGCAAGATTTGTGCAGAAACGATCTGGCGCATGAGGAGGTTGGTTGTGTATTCCTCCAACAAAAGTCCCTGACCAACTGCAGCCGAAGCTTGTTTATCTGCAATCTTGGTCGGACGTTTTTTAAAACCCAAAGCTCCAAATCCAGCGGCAACTGCCCCAGATGACACTAAAATCAACTCATGTCCAGCTTCATGTAGCATAGCCAATTGCTGGGTAATTGCCTTTACTTTACTCCTTGATAAACTCCCGTCTTCATTTGTCAAGGAGGAAGTCCCTACCTTAAAGACGATTCGTTTGTACTTCATATTCTCACTCCGATTCTTCATATTTATCCATTATAACATGAATACTTTAAAATGGAAAAGACTTGAAATGAAAAAGGTTGAGACAAGGCATCTCAACTCTTTTATCTATTCTCAGTTTTACGCAATCTTTCCAGCGTTTCTTTAAAAATCTCTGGAATATCTGCTGTGAACTCCAAGGTTTCACCTGTTCTCGGATGAGTAAAGCCTAGAGTCTTAGCATGGAGAAATTGCCCATGTCCCTTCAGTGTCTTACGAGGACCATAGACTTCATCACCAGCGACTGGATGGCCAATATAAGCCATATGAACACGGATTTGGTGAGTACGCCCTGTTTCCAGTTGCAACTCTAGCAAACTATAATCTCCAAAGCGTTCCAAGACTTGAAAACGAGTCACTGCTGGCTTCCCTTTAGCAGTCACTGCCTGTTTCTTACGATCTTTTTCACTACGACCAATCGGAGCTTCAATCACACCACGATCATTGGGAAGATTGCCATGAACAATCGCCCAGTATTTGCGGAGAGACTTCTTATCCTTGAGTTCTTGGGCAAGTGCTAAGTGGGCCTCATCATTCTTCGCAATCATGAGGAGACCCGACGTGTCCTTATCAATACGGTGAACGATACCCGGTCGGAGAACACCATTGATACCTGACAAGTCTTTTATATGATACATGAGGGCATTGACCAAGGTTCCACTTGTATGACCGGCGCTCGGATGAACCACCATCCCCTGAGGTTTGTTAACAACGGCCACATCCTCATCTTGGTAGATGATATCTAGCGGAATATCTTCAGTCACATATTCTAAAATCTCCGGTTCTGGCACATGGTAGCTGACGATATCCCCCTCTTGGACAGTGTATTTTGCTTTCTTTACTTGCCCATTAACCAAAACTTGTCCAGCCTTGATTTGTTCATTCGCGAGACTGCGTGACAATTCTGTCAGGTCCGACAGAGCCTTGTCTAGACGTTGCCCACCAGTTTCAATTTTTATTTCCATTTACTTCCTCTTTAAGCATTGCAATCAATAGAATAATCACACCAACTGTCAAATAGCTGTCAGCAACATTGAAAATCGCAAAGTTGATAAAGTCTAGGTGAAACATATCCACCACAAAACCTTGACTCATTCTGTCGATAAAGTTTCCCAGACCTCCAGCGATTATCAAGGTCAGTCCAAAAACCAACCAGAGAGAATCCTCCATGTGTTTATGTAGATACCAAATGGCACCTACCATGACGACCAGTGTAATGACAGCAAATAACCACTGCTGATCTTGCAGCATGGAGAAGGCTGCCCCACGATTTTGCAGATAGGTCAAGCTAACGAGATTGGGGATCCACGAACGCACTTCACCCAGTGGAATCTGCTGGACAACATAATTTTTGACCAACTGATCCAGCCCAATCAAAAGCAGTACAATGACTGCTACTATTCCTCTTTTTTTCATGATTTCCTCTTTTGATCAAAATATTCTTGCATAACCTCAACGAAAAGAGTCCCAGCTTGGCTAAGCTCCACCTCTTCCCGTTTGACGTAGACCATGCGATTATCTAGATTATCCTTGAGACGAATGACTGTGATGCCATTAACACTGTCACTATCTAAAAACCCTGAACCTGTCGCATAGGCATCCGTCCGCTCCAAAATACCATTCAAAGTAGCACGGTCGGTCACATTAAACATCTGGGAGCTCGCGCTGGTGTCGACAAAGTTCTCTGAATAGTATAGATACTCATCCTTTTCCTGAGTGAAACGAACCGTTGGTAAATCCGCTAGGTCCTCCATGACCAGTTCTTCTTTTTCCGCCAAGGGATGACCTTCACGCAGATAGATATGGGTATGAAAAGGAATCAACTCAATGACTTCGAGACCTAACTTTTCAACCCGTTGCATAATTCCTTTTTGATTTTGATTGTTGAGGTAGATAATCCCAATCTCACTGTGCCCCTGAGTTACTTCATCAAGAATTTGAACTGTAGTAGACTCAAAAATACGGAAGTTCTTATAATCAGGATAACGCTCTGAAAAGGCCGTAATGGTTGGTGGCAAGAAGTCATAGTGCTGACTGGCAATGGAAAATTCATCCTTTTCTTCCTCAGGATTGGCATACTGATTTTGAAAAACATCAAAGCCTTTAACTAACTCCTGCGCTTTCTCATAAAATTCCATTCCACGCCGGGTCAAAAACGTTCCCGAACTCGTCCGACGGAAAATCTTAAAACCCAGTTCTTTTTCCAAATCGCGCACAGAAATAGACAGACTTGGCTGGCTTACATACATCTTTTCAGCAGCTTCACGGAAAGTACCACTATTGGCAATGGCCACAACATAGCGTAATTGTTGAATGTTCATCTTTTACCCCCAACTTCTCTATCTGTTCATTATACCATATTTCAGAATTTTTCCAAAAAAGAAAAAAGTACTCATCGCAAGTTTAAATCTAACTATTCTCTATTAAATTCAAAATGGGTATCAAAACAAAAAAATAGGCTCTCCGAAAACTCGGAAAGCCTTATTTTATGCTAGTTCTAGCTTCCTCACCTTTTCATTTCAAGGATCGGGATAAAAAGGTTCACTGGACCTTTTTATTTTGCGATTGGGTAAACAGAAACTTGTTTCTTATCGCGACCTTTACGTTCAAAGCGTACTACGCCTTCAACTTTAGCGAACAAAGTATCGTCTCCACCACGTCCAACGTTTACACCTGGGTAGATGTGTGTACCACGTTGACGGTAAAGGATTGATCCACCTGTTACAGTTTGTCCGTCAGCTGCTTTAGCTCCAAGACGTTTCGCTTGTGAATCACGTCCGTTTGATGTAGAACCTCCACCTTTTTTGTGGGCGAAAAGTTGCAAGTTGTTAAGAGTCATTTTTAACATAATGTTTTCCTCCGTGTTAGTTTTCTGTGATAACTCTGGTTTGGACGAACTCAGAAGAGTTCTCCGATAAGTTTGCCATACCTAAGAAAAATGATTCGAAGAATAACTGGGTCATTTCTCTCTGGTGTGAAGGAAGATCCGCTGGTATTTCAACCTTTAGATAGCCACCTTCATCTTCGTTTAATTCTAAGATTGGTTCGTAGCCTGCAAATTTCTCAATGGAATTGACAAAGTTAATGGCAAGCGTAGAAACCGATGCACACACGACATCTAAGCCGTATTCGCCACTTTCGGCGTGTCCAGTAATTTCCGCACTCCTCAGCTCGCCATCTTCGGCTCTCTCAAAGACTGCTTGTATCATGTGTTCTCCTTAAAATTAAGCGTTGATTGCGTTGATGACAACTTTTGTATATGGTTGACGGTGACCTTGTTTACGGTGGCTACCTTTTTTAGGTTTGTACTTGTAAGTAACAACTTTCTTTTGTTTTCCTTGTTTTTCAACAGTTCCAACTACAGTAGCTCCAGCAACAAGTGGAGTTCCGACAACAGTGTTTTCACCACCAACAAGAACAACTTCGTTAAAAGTAACTTCTTGACCAGCTTCAACGTTCAATTTTTCAACGTAGATTGCTTGACCAACTTCAACTTTAACTTGTTTTCCGCCAGTTTTGATAATTGCGTATGTGCTCATTATGCACCTCCTATGATTTTTAGGGTTTCCCCGTATTTTTGTGAAGACTCGCCTAGCATCGTGGGACGAACCACTTTATACTCACTATGTGAGCAAACGATGTTCGTGCGGTTGCACAGGACTGTGCATAGTCAACTCTTCAAGTATAGCATATCTTCTTTTTTCTTACAAGCGAAATCAATCAAATTTAAGCTTTTTCTTTCCTTTTTTTCTCCAAGAAGCAAAAAGCATACTGAAGTAAAAGATACTCATCATAAGAGGAACACCTAGAATTGTCTTCTCCTGATAATAAATCGTCAAATAAGCTGAAAAAACAACTCCGAAGACAAAACTGCTAAGCAAGCTAACAAAAATCAAGCCCTCTCGTAGGAAAGGCGTATGCTTGGTCCGGAAATAATCTCCAAAAGCCAACATGGTTCGTTTGATATTCCCTGTCATAAAAGCATTATTATAGGCAATACCTGACACTTCTCCAAAAGCAGTTGTCACCAGACCCATACAAAAGGCCAAGGGCGGTACGAGATAGATATTGTCAACCGTTTGCGGCACAAAGCCTATAATTAGGGATAAGACTGCAAGTGGAATCAAGGACAAAATCGGCTTTTTAACAATTCGTAGTTTTTCCTTATACAATGTCAGAAAAAAGACACCCATCATAAAGAAAAGCAAGGTCATTACTTTAGCACTAGCATCCGATACATTTTGTTGAATGAGTCCTACAGAGAGAAAAACCACATTCCCTGTTTGTCCAGCCACAAGGGTGTTCCCTCGCACGATAAAGGTATAGGCATCGACATACCCTGCACAAAAAGTCAAAAAAAGCGCTAGCCTCTTAGACTGACGTGATATTTTTCTTATTGGTAATAATCTCATCTTCTCCCCCTTCTCATTTCATCTACTTATCTAAATATTGTACCACTTTCTCCAAGAAATTCGTAGCCCATTTGAAAATTTTTACCATCTGTTGGATAGTCCTTCTTTTCTATGTTATAATGAAGGAAGGATTTGAAGTCGGAAAAGGAGTATTTATGCTTAAATTAGGTGTTATCGGAACAGGCGCTATCAGCCATCATTTCATAGAAGCATCCCATGCCAGTGGAGAATACCAGCTGGTTGCTGTCTACTCTAGAAAGTTAGAAACTGCGGCAACCTTTGCTTCCCGCTATCAGGATATCCAACTCTTTGATCAATTAGGAGACTTCTTTAAGTCTTCCTTTGATGTGGTCTATATCGCCAGTCCAAACTCCTTGCATTTTGTTCAAGCAAAGGCTGCCTTGTCTGCTGGCAAGCATGTCATTCTTGAAAAACCAGCTGTCACTCAGCCACAAGAGTGGCTGGATTTGAGACAGACAGCTGAGAAAAATAATTGTTTTATCTTTGAAGCAGCACGAAACTACCACGAGGAAGCTTTTACTACTATCAAAAACTTTTTAGCAGACAAGCAAGTGTTGGGAGCAGATTTCAACTATGCCAAGTATTCATCCAAGATGCCGAACTTGTTGGCTGGGCAGACGCCAAATGTCTTTTCAGACCGTTTTGCTGGTGGAGCCCTTATGGATTTGGGGATTTATCCTCTCTATGCTGCCGTTCGTCTTTTTGGAAAGGCTCAGGACGCAACCTACCAGGCCCAACAGCTTGAGAATAGCATTGACCTAAATGGAGACGGTATCCTCTTCTACCCTGACTTTCAAGTTCATATCAAGGCTGGGAAAAACATCACTTCCAATCTTCCTTGCGAGATTTATACAGTAGATGGAACCTTGACCCTTAACACGATTGAACATGTCCGCTCAGCTATTTTTAGCGACCACCAAGGAAATCAAGTCCAGCTCCCTATCCAACAGGCTCCCCATACGATGACTGAGGAAGTTGCTGCATTTGCACACATGATCCAGCAACCAGACCAGACGCTTTACCAGAACTGGCTGGATGATGCAGGTTCTGTTCATGATTTACTCTATACCATGCGCCAGACTGCTGGCATTAGATTTGAGGCAGAAAAATGAAAACCAAACTACCTACTGAATGGCAAGAACTGAGCGACCAACTCGGTTTCCAAGACTTCACTCCCATTCAGACTCAACTTTTTGAACCTATAACAGAAGGGGAAAATATTCTTGGAGTCAGTCCCACTGGTACAGGGAAGACTTTAGCCTATCTCCTACCTAGTCTTCTCAAACTGCAAAAGAAAAAAGCCCAACAACTCTTGATCCTAGCACCAAATACAGAACTAGCTGGACAGATTTTTGAAGTCACTAAAACTTGGGGTGAGGCCATTGGCTTAACTGCTCAGCTATTTCTATCAGGTTCGAGCCAAAAACGCCAAATTGAGCGTCTGAAAAAGGGACCAGAAATTCTGATTGGAACACCTGGCCGTATCTTTGAGTTGATTAAATTGAAAAAAATCAAGATGATGAATGTGGAAACCATCATCCTGGATGAATTTGACCAATTGCTCGATGATTCTCAGATTCACTTTGTCGAGAAAATCACTCACTACGCACCTCGTGACCACCAACTCATCTACATGAGTGCGACGACCAAGTTTGACCAAGAAAAGATTGCGCCAAACACGCGCACCATTGATCTTTCTGACCAAAAGTTGGACAACATCCAACACTTCTACATGCAGGTAGACCAACGTCACCGAGTTGATATGCTACGAAAACTGGCTCATGTAGAGGATTTCCGCGGACTAGTTTTCTTTAATAGTTTGTCAGATCTTGGAAGTGCAGAAGAAAAATTACAGTATCGTGATGTCTTGGCTGTCTCCCTCGCTAGTGATGTCAATGTGAAATTTCGAAAAGTCATATTAGAAAAATTTAAGAACAAACAGCTAACCCTGCTCCTTGCAACTGACCTTTTGGCACGTGGAATTGATATCGATAGCCTAGAATGTGTCGTAAACTTTGATATTCCTAGAGACATGGAAACATACACTCACCGCGCTGGTCGTACAGGTCGCATGGGCAAAGAGGGCTATGTTATCACTCTCGTAACCCATCCAGAAGACCTTAAAAAACTCAAGAAATTCGCAAGTGTGCGTGAAATTGTCCTAAAAAATCAAGAACTCTATATCAAATAAGGTTGGCATTCACCAACCTTTTTCTTATCCCCAAGTAATTTCTAATTGATAGCTGGCAAAAGGATGTCCCTCTTGGTTTTGCAGTTGATAGGCTAATTCAATCTTTTGCCCATCCAGTTTGTAGTGATTCGTTTGTATGATAAACTCCTGCATCCCCATAGGTGTAGGAATATAGGCTAAACTATCGCTATCCTTTAGAAAACGCATGATGGTTTTGGGACTCGAGAAACGGGTCATCACCAGTTCTTCTTCATGAAACTTGAGAACCACTTTCTCTTTTTCCTCATTATAAAAGAGTAAATAGCTAAAATCCCCTTTTTCATGCACTTCAACGTCATAAAGCTGGTCAATCACTTCCAACTGCTCATCAAACTGAATCCTATTTCGCATCCGAATCTTCACATCAGGTCCTCTTTCTTGTCTCTTGTCCTACTATTTTACCAAAAAGAGCAGGATTTTGCTATAATGGTCATATGAACGAAAAAGTATTCCGTGACCCAGTTCACAACTATATCCATGTAAATAATCAGGTCATCTACGACTTGATCAATACAAAAGAATTTCAACGTCTTCGCCGTATCAAGCAACTGGGGACTTCCAGCTATACCTTCCATGGTGGGGAGCACAGTCGCTTTTCCCACTGTTTGGGAGTCTATGAGATTGCTCGTCGTATCACGGAGATTTTTGAAGAAAAATATCCTGAAGAATGGGATCCTGCTGAATCTCTCTTGACCATGACCGCTGCGCTCCTTCATGACCTTGGACATGGTGCCTACTCCCATACTTTTGAAAATCTCTTCGATACAGATCATGAAGCCATTACTCAGGAAATCATCCAAAGTCCTGAGACAGAGATTCACCAAGTCCTGCTACAAGTAGCGCCAGATTTCCCCAAAAAGGTGGCTAGTGTCATCGATCATACCTATCCTAACAAGCAGGTCGTGCAGCTCATTTCTAGCCAAATTGATGCGGATCGTATGGACTATCTCTTGCGCGACTCCTATTTTACAGGAGCATCTTATGGGGAATTTGACCTGACTCGCATCCTCCGAGTCATTCGTCCTGTCGAAAATGGCATCGCCTTTCAGCGCAACGGCATGCATGCCATCGAAGACTATGTTCTCAGTCGCTACCAGATGTATATGCAGGTTTATTTCCACCCAGCAACACGGGCCATGGAAGTTCTCCTACAAAATCTCCTCAAACGCGCCAAGGAACTCTATCCTGAAGACAAGGACTTCTTTGCACGCACTTCTCCTCATTTGCTACCTTTTTTTGAAAAGAAAGTTACTCTATCTGACTATCTTGCTCTGGATGATGGCGTGATGAATACCTACTTCCAACTCTGGATGACTAGTACAGATAAAATTCTAGCCGACCTTTCCCAACGTTTTATTAACCGTAAGGTCTTTAAATCTATTACTTTTTCTGAGGACGACCAAGACCAGCTTGAAATCATGCGGAACTTTGTAGAAGAAATTGGTTTTGACCCCAACTACTACACTGCTATCCACAAGAATTTTGACCTTCCTTACGATATTTATCGACCAGAGTCCGAAAATCCTAGAACACAGATTGAAATTGTCCAAAAAAATGGCGAGCTGGCCGAACTTTCTAGCCTATCTCCTATCGTTCAATCTCTTGCAGGAAGCCGTCATGGTGACAACCGTTTCTACTTCCCTAAAGAAATGCTTAAGCAAAACAGTATTTTCACGAGTATCATTCAACAATTTTCACATTTGATTGAGAATGATCATTTTACCCCAGATAAGAAATAATAGAGGAAATTTATGAGTATAAAACTAATCGCCGTCGATATCGATGGTACCCTAGTTAATAGCAAAAAAGAGATTACTCCCGAAGTTTTTGAAGCCATCCAAGATGCTAAAAGAGCTGGTGTCAAGGTTGTCATTGCAACCGGCCGTCCTATTGCAGGTGTTGCTAAACTCCTTGACGACTTGCAGTTGAGAGACGAAGGGGACTACGTTGTAACCTTCAACGGTGCCCTTGTTCAGGAAACTGCTACAGGACATGAGATTATCAGCGAATCCTTGACCTACGAAGACTATCTGGATATGGAATTTCTCAGCCGTAAACTTGGAGTTCATATGCATGCTATTACCAAAGATGGTATCTATACAGCCAATCGTAATATCGGTAAATATACCGTACACGAATCTACCCTTGTCAGCATGCCTATCTTTTACCGCACTCCTGAAGAAATGGCTGACAAGAAAATCGTCAAGTGTATGTTTATCGATGAGCCTGAGATTCTCGATGCTGCTATTGAAAAGATTCCTGCAGAATTTTACGAGCGCTACTCTATCAACAAATCTGCTCCTTTCTACCTAGAACTTCTCAAAAAAGGTGTAGACAAGGGCTCAGCTATTACACATCTAGCTGAAAAACTAGGATTGACAAAAGATGAGACTATGGCTATCGGAGATGAAGAAAATGACCGTGCTATGCTTGAAGTCGTTGGTAACCCCGTTGTTATGGAGAACGGAAACCCCGAACTCAAAAAAATCGCCAAATACATTACCAAAACAAATGATGAATCTGGTGTAGCCCATGCCATCCGTAAATGGGTATTGTAAAAAGGCAAGAATAGATAAAACCCGCTCAACTGAGCGGGTTTTGTATGAATATATCACAATGAGAGTAAATTAATAAATTGAATTGCAGTTGTACAGTTACTTAAATCTTGAGAGTACAAAAAATAGGCATTGCTTCCTTAATTTGTGGTACTGAATTGTAATAAATCACTCTCTATTTCTATATGTTATCTCTTTATAATCTCTTTTAATTTTACGATAATTTCATATACAAAGTATAAATAGGAAAGTCTTTATATCTTTCTTTTGTCTCATTATCCAGTTTATTCCAAAACAAATCAGCTTGTGGTTTCGATTTTAATAACACTGATGAACCGAAACAAAGTTCATAGTTATCATTACTATTTACTAAAATATTGCTCAGAATCTCCATTTCTTTGCTGTTTAATTTACGAACTCTAGATTTTATTTGAAGGTCATTTATTATAGCCATCTCACTATTTTGGGAGTATTTTAAGTTCCAATTAGAAAGACATTGTGCCCAATTAAGCAATAACTCTCTTCTAGAAACATCTTCTGCCATGTCAGCAGCAATAACTATTTTTATAATAGTGTTGTTAGCATCTTCAAATTTCAAGTCATTATCAACTAATCTTTGATATGAGGCAATAACCGAATCAAAATTACAATTATCTATTTTTAGCCAATCGTTAGGTTCAAAAACTTCAAAAATTGAAATATCTGAAGAATCTTTCCCCTCACCTCTCCTACACCAGGGAATTTCAGTAAAGATATCAATCATAGTTCCGTTCTTATCTATTGTAAAATCATATAAGGCAATAATATGAATATTAGCAATTCTTAGATGAAGTAATTTAGATTCATTATAATCTAAGGCAACCTTCTTCTTTAGAACAAGGCCTGAATTAAGGATATTTAGATTTATTTGAGATTGTTTATCAAAGTAAGTTAAATCCACATCTTTTTGTATTCCCATATTTTCCATGAAGTTTGAGATCTTTAATAATTCCTTTACTTCAGTATCTAAATCACGTGAAGTAATACCCAATATTGACTGTTCATCTAATTCTATTTTACTGTTATCGAGATTGAAATATCCTATTCTTCCAAGTTCTTGAAGTACCTGAGTGGATTTTAAAGCTTTTGATAGCATATTAGGTCTTGTGTAGTTAAAATGGAATTGTTCATTTTTAACATCAAAGGACATTTTAAAGCATTCACCAAAATGGAGTTCTACACTCCCATCAGGAAATCGATGTCTGTTTACATCTTGAAACATATGATTCCCAACTGTAATAATTAGATTGGTATCTTCATATGTTTCAACAACTTTTAATTTATTTTCGACTGGTACTTCAATACCAGTTTGAGGATTTCTATAATAAAAAAAGAGATCGTGTTCTTCCTGGTAGTTAAAGATTTCTCCCTTTCCTTGACCATAAAAATAGAATTTAAGATTATTATCGTCAGAAATATCTTCAACTGAAATACCATCAACATTTATGAAGCTATATTGCTTACGACTATTTGTTATAAAATCGACTAGCATGGGGTACAGTTTTTGTTCGTCTAATTCATGAATCTGTACAGAAAGTTTCTTATTGCTTGTTGTTTTATTTTTTAAATTATTTTTTTTGATTAGTTTTTTTATAGAAAGAGGAGGTAATGATTTATAGTAGATATTTCTTAAATCACCATTCTCACTTAACCAAACTACGAATAAAACTACACCACCATTTTTTGAATATAATTCTAAATCACTTATGTCTAACAAGAAGGATTTCAATTTATTCTTCTGTTGCCTTGTAGCTTTAATTTGAACAGGTACTTTACCAAATATTTCACTTTTTTTCTCACTAGAAGATTTAAGAACATGAATCTCACCATCCCAGACTGGAGTTTTATCATTACTATCAAAATAAGTCTGAAGTAAACTATGTCTATTTATGAATGTTGTCAGATATGAAACACCTAATGTCTCAATTTGTCTATTATTTGCCAAATCCGCACCTCGAAAAATAGCTCTATATACTTTATATTATACCATTAACAAAGAAAAACTTATATACTATAATTACAACTATTTAACTTAAACTGAATATTATAAACTTAAAAAATACTGTTCATTAATAATTACAAAATAAATAGACCAGTTTCCTGATCTACTTTATTCTATATTCATTGACTTTTGGTCACACTTTGGTCAAAAATTCCAAAAATACTAAGTTATTTTAAAAAACAAACTTGTGATGATTGCCTTTAAACTAACACTTTGAATTTTCTTTGTCTTTCTTTACATTACTAAAAATGCCCCCTGCAGGAATCGAACCTGCAACTACTCCTTAGGAGGGAGTTGTTATATCCATTGAACTAAGGGAGCTAGAGAAAAACCCTGCTGGGTAAGCAGAGTTTTTTAGTCGAATTAACGACGGATTTCTTTGATACGAGCTGCTTTACCTTGAAGAGCACGCAAGTAGTACAATTTCGCACGACGTACTTTACCGTAACGAACAACTTCGATCTTTTCAACACGTGGAGTGTGGATTGGGAAGATACGCTCAACACCTACACCGTTAGAGATTTTACGAACTGTGTAGTTTTCTGAGATGCCAGCACCTTTACGTGCAATAACAACACCTTCAAAAATCTGGATACGTTCACGGTTTCCTTCGACAACTTTCGCGTGTACACGAACAGTGTCACCAGGACGGAATGATGGGATATCTGTACGAAGTTGACCTTCAGTCAAGCTTTGGATTAATGGATTCATTTTATTCTCCTATCTTTGTCAATCTTGAGGAACCTTCCTCAGCGGATAAACTGTATTTTTGTGCGTCCATTACACACAAGATACAGTTTACCAAATTTCCATCTAAAAGTAAAGAAATTTATAGCAGAATTCCTAAAAAAATCGCTAGAAAACCGCCTATGTAAGTTAAGAGAAAATAGATATAAAACACCTTCTTGTCACTTAACAGTCTTTGTAGCTCATCATTCAAGGTTGAAAAGGTCGTTAACCCTCCACAAAAACCTGTCGCTAGGATGGCATAGATTTCCTTGGACTCCACATGATTGTAGAGTAGGCCGATCAAAAAACATCCTAGAAGATTGGCTATGAGAGTTCCTAGAGGTAATTTTGAAGCTTGATTATAGCGGGAAAAGAAATAACGCACCAGGGCTCCGAACCCGCAGGCGATTGCAAGATAAACGATTACCATTTCTTCCTCCCTAGAACATAAGCCAAGAGCAGACCTCCTCCAATACTCAAAAGCAGATAGATGACTAAGCTAAGATAACGCCCAGTATCGAGCAATTTCATAGCATCCAAGAGTAGACTAGAAAAGGTTGTTAAACCTCCGCAAAAACCCGTCCCCAGCGCCAAAACCAAGCCTTTACTAGTTCCCTTATGGGCCAGATAGCCTTTTACCAGATAGACCAGGCAGAATATTCCCAGATAGTTGACGAGAAGGGTTCCCCAAGGAAAGTCTGGGCTAGCTGGTAACCAAGTGGAAATGAGATAGCGGACAAGGCCTCCCACCATTGCAGCTAGAAAAATCCCTAGCGGATAAAATTGTTCTTTTTTCATTTAATGTTTTGATCCTGATAATCACGCGAACGTTTGAGAATATCTGAAAAAGTCGCAACAATAGTCTCCTGATAGCGCTTATCCTCTACACGACTTCTAACCTTTTCAAAAATAACTGCTTCTCTCTTAGTATCTAAAACAGGTTTTCCTGAGGCTTTCTTATAGGCAACTACACCCTCAACCAAGTGCATTCGTTCTTCTAGGAGCTTGACGATTTGATTGTCAATTTGATCAATTTCTTGCCGAATAATATCTAAGTTCATACAGTCTCCTCCTTTATTTGAATTATTGTATCAAAAAGCCTCTAAATAGGCTAGTAAAATCCCAAAAAAACTAATAAAAAAACGCACTGACTTCTTCCAGTCAGCGCAGTTTGATTCTTATCCTACTTTTGCAGCCAATTCTTCTGCGAATTGTTCCAAACGTTCGATGTCTTCTTCTTCGGCAGAGAGGTCCACTTTAACGCACTCTGAACCTTTTTCTGCTCCTGTCGCTACAAAAACACGATCAAAGTCATCGACAGCCTTACAGAATTCGTCGTAGAAGGTATCTCCTGAACCGACCACTCCGTAGATTTTGCCATTCAAGTTGAGATCTGCTAGGTCTTCGTAGAAGTCCATCATCTCATCTGGCAATTCTCCATCACCGTAAGTATAAGTCGCAACGATTGCAATATCCGCCTCCAAGAAGTCTGAAGCGTCAACAGTCGTACATTCATCCACATCGACATCCAAGCCCAAGTCACGCAATTTATCTGCTACAATATCTGCAATTTCTTCGGTATTACCGGTCATACTGGCAAATACAATTTTTGCTAATGCCATATCTTCCTCCTCAATTTATCTTTCTCCATTATATCATATCTTTTTCATTTTAAAAATAAAAATTCTTGTGCTACAATGAAATGAGAAAGAATTGAGGTTATTTATGGAAATTTGCCAGCAAATATTAGAGAAAATCAAAGAATACGATACCATTATCATTCATCGTCATATGAAACCAGATCCTGATGCTTTAGGGAGTCAAGTGGGCTTGAAAGCTCTTCTCACACACCATTTTCCAGAAAAGACTATCAAAGCGGTCGGTTATAACGAACCAACTCTAACCTGGATGGCGGAAATGGATACTGTCCAAGACAGTGACTACCAAGGAGCTCTTGCTATTATTTGTGATACAGCAAATTGTCCTCGTATCGATGATAAACGCTACGAACAAGCTGCTTTCACCATCAAAATCGATCACCATCCAAACGATGATATCTATGGTGACCTATCTTGGGTGGATACAAGTTCAAGCAGTGCCAGTGAGATGATTGCATTATTTGCTCAAGAAAATCAGCTAGCTTTGTCTAGTGAAGCGGCACGACTTCTCTATGCAGGAATTGTCGGGGACACAGGGCGTTTTCTCTACCCGTCAACTAGTGCCCGTACCTTTAGAATAGCTGGCCAGCTCCGAGAAATTGATTTTGACTTTGCTGGATTATCTCGTCAAATGGATACCATGAGCTTCAAGATTGCAAAATTGCAAGGGTATGTTTATGATCTCTTAGAAGTTGATGAGAATGGGGCTGCACGCGTTCTGCTTACTCAAGACATCTTGGAAAAATATAAGGTTACGGATGCTGAAACAGCGGCAATTGTCGGAGCACCTGGTCGAATTGATACTGTTAAGGCTTGGGCTATCTTTGTTGAACAAGCTGATGGTCACTTCCGTGTGCGTATGCGCAGTAAAATCACTCCAATCAATCAGGTTGCCAAACAACACGACGGGGGAGGGCATCCATTAGCCAGTGGCGCCAATTCCTATAGTCTAGAAGAAAACGAACAAATATACCAAGAACTGAAAGAGACTCTACAGATTCACCAAGGCTAAGAAAGAATTTTCTTGGCCTTTTATATGCTAGATTCTTAAAATATACGGTTTATTTGTACCTCAGTTTATGGTATAATAAATCAAACTGAATAAAAGGAGACTTAATAATGGAAAAAAATCGTTTGTTTATCCTCATTTCTGCTGGAGTAGCCATCCTTGGTTCACTCTTGCCATGGGCTAGTTTAAATGCAGGTTCTTTTGGGTCCTATAGTGTGAATGGTTACCAAGGAGATGGGTGGTTTGTCATTATCGCAGCTATTGTGTCTATTGTTCTTGCTTGCTTGAATAATATGAATAAAGCAATGCCTAAAGGGTTCTCAATTGGTGTCATTGTTGCGGGTGCAATTGCAACTCTTGTCACACTAAATAGTCTCTTTAATGTAAATAAATACATGTCTAACTTTGGTGGATACGGCATTTCAATCGGCTTTGGTTTGATTTTAGCTATTCTTGCTAGCATTGCACTAGTTGTAACTGGTCTCTTGGCAATGTCAGGTGGTAAAATTACAAAAGAGTCATTTACTGAATTAGCTGAGTCTGGTAAAGATTTTGCTCAAACTGTCGGACGTGTAACAAGCTCTACCGTTAAAACTGCAGTCGAAGAAATCAAAAAAGAATCTCAAGAACGTAAAAAAGAAGAAACTACTGCTGAAAAAACAGAGACTGTTAAAGAGGAAACCGAGCAAAAAGAAGAAGCTAAGGAACCAGCTAATGTAGAAGCTGAATCAGCAGCAGAAAACGCAGAACCAGTAAAAGAAGAAACTACTGAATCTGAAACAAAAACAGAAGCTGAGCCAGTAGCCGAACCAACAGAAACAGAGGCTGAAGCTGAAACTGTAACAGAATCAACAGAAACAGAAGCTACTGAATCTGAAAAAGAAGCTGAATCAGCAGCAGAAAACGTAGAACCAGTAAAAGAAACAGAAGTAAAAAATCAACAAGAAGAAAAAGCTCCAAATCAAGAGAACTAATCATTCTTCTACCGTCACTCCAGTAAACACTGGAGTGATTTTTTATCAAGATTTTTAATAAAATCAGGGAAAAGACTTGCCAAACTTATCAGAATCTGATAGACTAGTATGGTAACAATCTATGGCTCGCAAAGAGACCATGGCAGAAAGGAAATATTGCAAAATGAAAAAAGATATCCATCCAGAATATCGCCCAGTTGTCTTCATGGACACAACTACTGGTTACAAATTCCTTAGCGGTTCAACAAAACGCTCTAACGAAACTGTTGAGTTCGAAGGCGAAACTTACCCATTGATCCGTGTGGAAATTTCATCAGACTCACACCCATTCTACACTGGACGTCAAAAGTTCACTCAAGCAGATGGACGTGTGGATCGTTTCAACAAAAAATACGGTCTCAAATAATCATAAAAAGAACAGTTACCACTGTTCTTTTTTTTTACTTCTTTTTATGTTTTTATGAACCAACCACTGCTATTATCTCAATATCAAGCTTCAAGCTAGTACCGAAAACTAATTTGAACAAGTTTAAAAAATATCAAAAAGAAGTTTGATATTGAGAATGGTTAAGATAATGGAAACTGCGTAACCTAGGATTGTGTTCCACTTGGCATTGGTGAATTCTCCCATCAGTGACTTCTTAGAGGTCAGATAAATTAAGGGGAAGATTGAAAACGGAAGAGCAATTGACAAAAAGACCTGTGAATAGACCAATAACTGATCCAAGGTTTTTTCTTGATATCCAAACAAAACGGCAACAACAATCACAGGAAGCAATGCAAAAATACGGGTCCCGATACGGATCATCCACTGAGGCAATTTCAGATGCAAGAAGCCTTCCATGACAATCTGTCCTGTCAAAGTACCTGTAATGGTCGAATTTTGACCACTTGCTAAAAGGGCTAAAGCAAACAAAGTTGACAGAGTTGAGCTAGCTATCGCTCCTGCTATTGTCGAATCCTGTAAAGCATTGTACATTTGGGAGAATGCTGAAATTTCAGATGCATGACCAAAAAAGAGAGAGGCCCCTAAAATAAGAAGTAAGGAATTGACAATAAAGGCTAAGGACAACTGAAGATTTGAATCCCAGGTCATAAAACGCACGGCTTTTCGAACATCCTTCTTATCTTTGTGATTGATTTTCCTTGTCTGGGATAGAGAGGAATGAAGATAGAGATTATGGGGCATGACTGTCGCTCCCACAATTCCTAGAGCCAGGGTCAATTGGCTTTCATGACCAGGTAATGGTGTTTCAAATAATGTTGGAGTTGGTAAGTAACCACCAAAAATACCCTGAATACTTGGACTGGATAAGGCCACCAGATAGGTAAAGATGGCTAATATGGTTAAAATTAGGGTCGTAACAATGGCTTCAATTTTTTTGAAGCCAAATTTCATCAACAACAATAAAAGAAATACATCTAAAACGGTTAAGAGGATAGCGACCATAATCGGTATTTTAAACAAAAGATTTAAGGCAATCGCTGAACCTAGAACCTCAGCCAAGTCTGTCGCCATTAAAGCTAATTCTAAAATCACCCACAAACTATAGCGAAGCCACTTGGGAGCATGATGTGCTGTTGCCTGTGCTAGGTCCATCCTAGTCACGATACCGAGCTTTCCAGCCATCTGTTGTAGCTGCATAGCAATGATGGATGAAATTAAAATAACAAATAAAAGGCTGTACTTGTAGGAGGCACCACCAACCACACTGGTGATCCAGTTTCCTGGATCCATGTAGCCAACTGCCACAAGTGCACCAGGTCCTAAGAATGCTTTTAGATTTTGCCAAAAATGATTGTTATTTGGAGTCTCAATAGATTGATTGATCTCAGAAAGAGAGACTTTTTTATAAGAGGACATAGGGATTTTACACTTTCTAATCTGTCTTTACATATTTCTTAATAGAATATTTTTTGAAAGAATGATGAAAATAGTTTACCTATTTCCAATTCACGCTTATTATATCACATTTTAGAATGATTACAAATAAAAAAAATGATAGTTGAAATAAGCAATATCAGTATTGCAAAAGCCAGCGTTTTCTGACGCTGGCTTTAAAACTGTAAAAATTCTTTCTCAACTAGATCGCTTCTGTGACAAAACTACGGCTTTCTAGCACCTTAAGCATGGCATTAGCTGTATCTAGAGCTGTAAATAGTGGCACACCGTGTTCAATAGCTGAACGGCGGATTTGCTCACCATCTTCGTCAGCAGTTCGCTTGGTTCCGACAGTATTGATAATTGCTTGAATTTTCCCTTTGCGAACAAAGCTTGGGATATCCTGTTCATCGTCACCGATCTTACCAACAGGTTGGGCTTGCAGTCCATGACTAGCAAAGAAGGCTGCTGTCCCTTCTGTCGCGAGGATACCGTAACCGATATTTTGGAAACGACGAGCCAAGTCCAAAGCTTCATCTTTGGCATCATCAGCGATGGTAAAGACTACATTTCCGAAAGTTGGCAAGTGCAGGTAAGAAGCTTCAAAGGCCTTGTACAAAGCTTTTTCAAGAGTTGTATCAGAACCCATAACTTCCCCTGTTGACTTCATTTCAGGACCGAGCAAGCTGTCTACCTTAGCTAGTTTCGTAAAGGAGAAGACTGGCGCCTTGATATGAACGCGAGTGCTTTCTGGATAAAGTCCATCTTGGTAACCAAGTTCTCCAAGTTTTTGACCAAGAATGAGCTTAGTTGCTACCTGAGCCATAGGGATATTGGTTACTTTTGAAAGGAATGGAACGGTACGGCTGGCACGTGGATTGACCTCAATAACATAGACTTTTTCATCCTTGATGACAAACTGGATGTTCATCATCCCAAGACAGTTGAGGCCGATTGCTAGGCGTTTAGTATAGTCTGCGATGGTTTCCTGCACCTTTTGAGACAAGGTTTGTGGGGGGTAAACGGCCATTGAGTCACCTGAGTGGACACCAGCACGTTCGATATGCTCCATGATACCAGGGATGAGGACATTTTTTCCATCTGAAATGGCATCAACTTCACACTCTTGCCCAACGATGTAAGAGTCAACAAGGACTGGGTGGTCTGGACTGGCCTTAACAGCGGTACGCATGTAAGAACGGAGATCTTCTTCGTTTTCAACGATTTCCATGGCACGTCCACCCAAGACATAAGATGGACGAACGAGGACTGGGAAACCAATCTTGCGAGCAGCAAGCACAGCTTCTTCTTCATTGGTTGCAGTCTGCCCAAGCGGTTGCGGAATATCCAAGTCTTTGAGGGCTTGCTCAAAGAGGTCACGGTCTTCGGCACGGTCTAAGTCAGCGACTTGGGTACCAAGAATGGTCACACCTGCTTTGGCCAATGGCTCGGCAAGGTTGATAGCTGTTTGACCACCGAACTGAACGATAACGCCTTTTGGTTGCTCCAAATCGATAACATTCATGACATCTTCGAATGTTAATGGCTCAAAGTAAAGTTTGTCTGATACCGAGAAGTCGGTTGAAACGGTCTCTGGGTTTGAGTTCATGATGATGGCTTCATAACCAGCAGCCTGAATCGCCTTAACAGAGTGAACAGTTGCATAGTCAAACTCAACCCCTTGACCGATACGGATTGGACCTGAACCTAAGACAAGTACAGATTCCTTATCAGACTTGATAGACTCATTTTCCCAGCCATAGGTTGAATAGAAATATGGTGTTTCAGAGTCGAATTCTGCCGCACAGGTATCGACCATCTTGTAGACTGGAACAATCTTGTTTTCCAAACGAAGTTGGCGAACTTGGTCAGCTGTCGTTTTCCAGAGTTCCGCAATCTTACGGTCTGAGAAACCATTAAGCTTAGCAGTTTTCAAGACTTCTAGATCTTGTGGATGGGAACCTAATTCTTGCTCAATTTCAAAGATGTGCAAGAGTTTATCAAGATAGAAGATATCAATCTTAGTCAATTCAGCGATTTCTTCTGGTGTGTAACCACGGCGAATGGCCTCTGATACGTAGAAGAGACGGTCATCTTGGGCCTTGACAACCTTTTCAATCAAGGCATCATCAGAAACGGTTGCCAGTTCAGGCATTTCATTGTGGTGAACCCCAATTTCAAGTGAACGACAGGCTTTTAGAAGAGATTCCTCGATGTTACGACCGATGGCCATGGCTTCCCCAGTCGCTTTCATCTGAGTTCCAAGACGACGCTCACCTTTTTCAAACTTGTCAAATGGGAAACGTGGAATCTTGGCAACCACGTAGTCAAGGGCTGGCTCAAACATAGCATAAGTTGAACCTGTAACTGGGTTGATAACCTCATCTAGAGTTAAACCAACTGCAATCTTGGCAGCCAATTTGGCAATCGGATAACCAGTTGCCTTAGAAGCAAGGGCTGACGAACGCGATACACGAGGGTTTACTTCGATAACATAGTACTTGAAGCTGTGTGGATCAAGGGCCAGCTGAACGTTACATCCACCTTCAATCTTAAGAGCGCGGATAATGCTCAAGCTCGCGTCACGAAGCATTTGGTTTTCATAGTCTGACATAGTTTGCGCAGGGGCAAATACGATAGAATCCCCTGTGTGAATCCCAACTGGGTCAAAGTTTTCCATGTTACAAACAACAAGGGCATTGTCAGCTGAATCGCGCATGACTTCGTACTCAATTTCCTTGAAACCAGCAATGGAACGCTCAATCAAACACTGGGTAACAGGTGACAGTTTCAACCCATTTTCAGCAATTTCACGCAGTTCTTCCTCGTTGGCACACATACCACCACCAGTACCACCTAGGGTAAAGGCTGGACGAACGATAACAGGGTAGCCGATTGATGTCGCAAAGGAAACAGCTTCTTCCACTGTGTTGACAATTTCAGATTCAGGAATCGGCTGCTCAAGCTCTTCCATCAATTGTTTAAAGAGGTCACGGTCCTCCGCTTGGTCAATGGCAGACAATTTAGTCCCCAGAAGTTCGACACCAAGCTCATCAAGAATACCGTTTTTAGACAATTCCATGGCCATATTGAGCCCTGTCTGACCACCAAGTGTGGGGAGCAAGGCATCTGGACGTTCCTTACGGAGAATACGTGTCACAAACTCAAGTGTAATCGGTTCGATGTAGACCTTGTCCGCAATCTCCTTGTCCGTCATGATGGTGGCAGGGTTTGAGTTCACCAAGACAACTTCATAACCTTCCTCTTTCAAAGACAAGCAGGCCTGGGTCCCCGCATAGTCAAACTCAGCAGCCTGACCAATAATAATCGGACCAGAACCAATCACCATAATTTTTTGAATATCAGTACGTTTAGGCATTTATAAGATATTAAGGGCGTCAAGCGGACAAAGCTAAAATAGGAGTTATGACGAAGAACTATCAGTTCTAGGAATAACTATCTTTTTAGCACCGTCCGTAGCCCGTATTCAGTTCAGCAAATACGGACCACCCTTCTCCTTTCTATTCGGCAACTCTCGGGTTGCCATTAAATAAATTCTCCGACGATTTTTTAGAGAAACGATATTTTTCGATAAAAAATCTAGTGCAGGGAGTTTTTAGTTCGCCCGATAGCGACTAAAAGAAACGACCTGCCTTTCTATTCGTCGCCTCTCAAGGCGACATTAAATAAGATACAAAGGACGATAAGAAAGCGACTGAATTTTAGGGAACCAAGGATAGCAATCCTTCCTTGGTTTCTCTAAATTCCGAGCTTTCCGTCCGTGTTCAGTTACATAAATTCTCCGACGAGCTTTTACTCGTTTTTAGTTTGCTTGTTTAAAAGCTTCCATCATCTCGATAAACTCGTCAAAGAGGTAGCTTGCGTCGTGTGGACCAGGAGCTGCGTCTGGGTGGAATTGTACAGAAAAACCTGGTTGGTATCTGTGGCGAACTCCTTCAACTGACTTGTCATTGATTTCTTCGTGGGTAATGATCAAATGCTCTGGCAAGTCCTCACGACTGACTGCATAACCGTGGTTTTGGCTAGTAAAGTCTACACGGCCTGTAGCAATCTCACGTACCGCGTGGTTAAATCCACGGTGACCAAATTTCATCTTGTAGGTCTTGGCCCCGTTTGCCATAGCAAAGAGTTGGTGTCCCATACAAATACCGAAAATTGGAATTTTCCCTTGAACACCACGAATCATGTCCAGTGCTTCTGGAACGTCTTCTGGGTTACCTGGACCATTTGACAACATAACTCCATCAGGATTGAGGTGGAGAATTTCTTCTGCCGTTGTTGAATACGGAACAACCGTCACGTTACAGTTACGCTTAGAAAGTTCACGTAAGATTGAGTGCTTGAGACCAAAGTCTACTAAGACCACACTCAAACCAACTCCAGGAGCTGGATAGGACGTTTTAGTAGAAACCTGCTTGATATTATCTGTCGGCAAGACTGTTGCTTGGAGCTGGTCCGTCACATGGTCCATACTGTCTCCAACATGGGTCAAGGTTGCACGCATGGTACCATGCTTACGGATAATTTTTGTAAGAGCACGGGTGTCAATTCCTGAAATACCAGGGATTTTCTTGGCTTTCAAAAATTCATCCAAGGTCATTTGGTTGCGCCAGTTACTTGCTCTACGCGCTTCTTCGAAAACGACAACTCCCTTACAAGTCGGAATAATGGATTCATAATCATCACGGTTAATTCCATAATTTCCCACCAAAGGATAGGTAAAGGTCAAGATTTGTCCATTATAAGACTGGTCTGTAATGGATTCTTGGTAACCGGTCATCCCTGTGTTAAAGACGATTTCGCCTGTTACATCAATATCTGCTCCAAAGGCCTTGCCTTCAAAAACTGTGCCATCTTCTAATACTAGAAGTCTTTTTGTCATATTTTCACCTCTCGTGGACGCTCACTGGCGTCTTTTAACGTCTTGTGTTTTAGTTGGCGTTTCTACTCGCCAATACGGATTCTAAGATTGCCATTCGAACAAAGACACCATTGGTCATTTGTTGGACAATGCGTGATTTTGGCGCTTCAACCAAGTGGTCAGCAATTTCCACATCTCGATTCACTGGAGCAGGATGCATAATGATTGCTGTTTCTTTTAAGCGATTATAGCGTTCTTGGTTCAAACCGTGTTGAGCATGGTAATCTTCTTTTGAAAAGACCGCTCCGCTTTCGTGGCGTTCATGTTGAACTCGGAGTAACATCAAAACATCCACCTGATCAACAATCTCATCAATAGTTACAAACTGTC
Organism: Streptococcus oralis; assembly: GCF_023110055.1. Lineage (GTDB taxonomy): Bacteria > Bacillota > Bacilli > Lactobacillales > Streptococcaceae > Streptococcus > Streptococcus oralis_BY. Next base: position 809,418 of record NZ_JALDVG010000001.1, read on the forward strand.
CATAGTCCGCAAACTCTTGACTTCTCCATTCCTCAGGTCCTGCAAAGAACAGTTCAGCTCCCAAGCGTTTCAAAATCTGCATATTGGATTTGGCAACACGTGAGTGGTCCAAGTCACCTGCAATAGCAACCTTGAGACCCTCAAAGTGGCCAAATTCCTCATAAATAGTCATCAAATCAAGCAAGCTCTGGCTAGGATGTTGTCCCGAACCATCCCCACCATTGATAATGGAGGTCGTAATCGATGGACTCGCAATCAACTCTCTGTAATAGTCAACCTCTGGGTGGCGAATCACACAGACATCCACTCCTAGAGCAGATAGGGTCAAGATGGTATCATACAGTGTCTCACCCTTATTGACCGAACTAGTCTTCACATCAAAGTCCAGTCGCTCCAATCCTAGCTTAATCTCTGCCACTTCAAAGGACTTATGTGTCCGTGTAGAATCTTCAAAGAAGAGATTAGACACGATAGGTTTGTTCTCGTAGGGAAGTTGGGCTCCATTTTTAAACTCGATTCCTCGTTTGATCAATTTCATCACTTGATCAACTGTAAGGTCTTCCATGGAAACCACATGGTTCAATGCTTGTTGATTTTCTGACATGGCTACTCCTTCAGCTTTCTAAGCTTCTTCAGTAATCAGAACTCTGTCTTGGCCATCAAGTTCTGTCATCTCTACGATGATTTCTTCAGAACGACTGGTTGGGATATTTTTCCCAACGTAATCTGGACGGATAGGCAATTCTCTATGTCCACGGTCAACTAGCACCGCAAGACTCACGCGCGCAGGACGACCATGGCCAACAATATTATCAATAGCAGCACGGATGGTACGGCCTGTATAGAGTACATCATCCACCAAGATAACTTCACGGTCTGTCACATCAACAGAAATCAAAGAAGTATCTTCTCCGCTTTTAACATCATCACGGAAAGGTTTGGTGTCCAATTCCACAACAGGAACAGTGATGTTTTCCAACTGCTCCAAGCGTTCTTTGATACGATGAGCGATGAAAACACCACGCGTTTTTATCCCAGCTAGGATAATTTTATTCAAATCCTTATTGCGTTCGATAATCTCATAAGTAATTCGCGTAATCGCTCGTTTGACAGTCAATTCGTCTACAACTTCTTTTGTCTTCATGACAAACCTCCAAAAAGAAAAGTCTCCTTCCACAAGGAGACTTGAAATGTATAGCCAAGCGAGCCCTACTATAAACAGTATAGACTTCACCCTTCTACTTTATCGCGCTCCTTGCCTGCCTCACGGGACAGGTTTAAAGGACTATTTAGTTACCATTTACTATAGCACAAAGCACCCTTAAAATCAAGCAAAAACTTTTTCAGAGTCCCCTTAAACATTACTAAAATCATACAGTTGGGGATAGTGGTCACATTCTGGATTTTTGGGATGGCAGATAGCTCGTCCAAAGTAAATCATGGCCTGGTGGGCTGCTAACCACTCTTCTGGTGGCAGAATGTCCATGACACGTTTTTCTACTTCAAGTGGCGTAGCTGATTTTTTAACGATATCGTGATGCTTACAGATACGCTCCACATGAGTGTCCACTGCAAAAGCTGGAATTCCAAAGCCCACGCTCATGACGACATTTGCTGTTTTGCGACCAACACCAGCTAGACTTTCTAATTCCTCTCGAGTCTGAGGCACTTGACCATCAAAATCGTCTAGTAACTGTTGGGCACATTTTTTAAGGAATTTAGCCTTATTTCGATACAGTCCCAGGCGAGAAATGTGTGAAGCAATTTCACTCTCTGTCGCTACAGACATGGCTTGTGGCGTTGGAAAAGCAGCAAAGAGACTTGGTGTGGCCTTATTTACCGCTGCATCTGTGGTCTGAGCTGACAACATCACCGCAACCAAGAGTTCAAAATGATTGGTAAAATCAAGACTAGGCTTAGCATCTGGAAAAAGGGCAATAATTTCCTCTATGACATGACGGGCACGTTTCTTGGATAAAACCATCTACTCGTCTCCATCAAACAGTCCTTGCAAGCCAGCAAATGGACTGTTTTCTTCTTTCTTGACTGCTTGTTGGGCTTGGTATTCTTCCTCAGTCATGATTTGCCAGTCATTTCCTGACACAAAACCTTGGCCCGCCTCTTCTTCTGCCGTCAAGACTTTGATAGGAATATTGAGCAGAATATTATCTGCTACGCTCTCAGCAAGGTCAATTTCCCCATTTTCGATAGGCAAGACTAAGTCATCATCAAGAACTTCCTGGTCCAGTTGGTTGGTCGCTCCATCCATGAAAACTTCTGTGACTGGATAAGACTCAGCTAACTCAACCGGCTCCATACTGCGGCTGGAAGCAAGGACAATGGTATATGACAACTGATAGTCTAAGAAATACAGACGGTCTTCATACTGTACCTTCCCAACTGCAAAGATATCTTTGACATCTAAAATCTCTTGATTTCGTTTACACAAGTCTGCTGCCAGGTCTAAAGCTTGTTCAAAATGTAGGCCTTCAGGTTGCTTACGAATTTCTTGAATGTTTAACTTCATATTTCCTCCATAAAGATGTACTCACTTGATTATACCATGAAAAGGCTATAAGTCAGCCTCCCAAACTTTGAGATTAAAATCTCATTTTTTAACATATTTACTATGACAAACTTTCCTATTAGTGCTATACTATAGGCAAGAATACATCAGAGCAAGGAGGATGCTCATATGGAAGACAAAGCACTCATCACTGAAGCTTATCGACTCCTTTCCGAGTTAAATAAAAGCTACCAAAGCTGTAAACAAGGAACAGCTGATGATCTTCGACTGCAAGAGCTGCTGAACACCACTCTTAAGGAACTAAAAAAAGCAGAAAAGCTAGACAACAGTATCTTAATCGACCTTGAGAAATTTTACCAACGCACCAGTCTTCTGATTGGACTAGGGAGCCTAAAACTAAACGACCCAGCTCGCACTGCTTGGCGAAACTATGACAAGTTCCACTACGAACATGTCAAACACGTACTGACTCTCTATGGACCTGTTTTCGGATTTTAGAGCTTGAAATTACTTGTTTTCTATTGACAAAATTTCCTGAATGGTATAGGATAGAGGTACTAATACTCGGAGGTAAGGGAGACATGAACAACTAAGTCTATCAAATAAAGAATCTTTATTTAGTAGATCTTGTTTTTGTCTCTTTTTTGTGTGCTCTTTTTATACTAGATTTTCTAGTATCTTGTCCTCATAGAAAATCGAAAAACTAGAAAGCTATGCTCCTCTTGGGTTGGGTTAGGCAACTCCAAGCTAGTTTGACGAGTTTTTCAACGAGGATAATAGAGTTTTGACAGTGACTTTGGGCTCTACTAGATAAAGTAGAGCTTTTTGTTATGCACTATCGACATTCTAGAAAGGGCAACAATATGATAAAAATCAATCATCTAACCATCACGCAAAACAAAGATCTACGAGATCTTGTATCTGACCTAACCATGACTATCCAAGACGGGGAAAAGGTTGCTATTATTGGTGAAGAAGGAAATGGTAAATCGACTTTACTACGAGCTTTAATGGGAGAAGCATTATCTGATTTTACTATCAGGGGCGACATCCAGTCTGACCTTCAATCACTGGCCTACATTCCTCAAAAGTTACCTGAGGAGCTAAAAAATAGGACTCTACACGATTACTTCTTTTTGGATTCTGCTGATTTAGACTACAGCATTCTTTATCGTTTGGCGGAGGAGTTGCACTTTGATAGCGACCGTTTTGCTAGCGACCAAGAAATTGGTAGCCTCTCGGGGGGCGAATCTTTGAAAATTCAGCTCATCCACGAGTTAGCCAAACCCTTTGAGATTCTATTTTTGGATGAACCTTCAAATGACCTAGACCTTGAGACGGTTGATTGGCTAAAAAGGCAGATTCGAAAGATTAGGCAAACTGTTATTTTCATTTCCCATGATGAAGACTTTCTTTCTCAAACGGCTGATACTATTGTCCACTTGCGACTGGTCAAGCATCGGAAAGAAGCGGAAACGCTAGTCGAGCATTTAGACTATGATCGCTATAGTGAGCAGAGAAAGGCTAGTTTTGCCAGACAAAGTCAGCAAGCTGCTAACGACCAGAGAGCCTATGACAAAACCATGGAAAAGCATCGTCGCGTCAAGCAAAATGTAGAAACTGCACTTCGAGCTACCAAAGACAGTACTGCCGGTCGCCTATTGGCTAAAAAGATGAAAACTGTTCTCTCTCAAGAAAAACGCTTTGAAAAGGAAGCTCAGTCCATGACCCAAATGCCACTTGAAGAGGAACAAATCCAACTTTTCTTCTCAGACATCCAACCATTACCGGCTTCTAAAGTCTTAGTCCAACTGGAAAAAGAAAATTTGTCCATTGGCGAGCGTATTTTAGCTCAGGAGTTACGACTAACGGTCCGTGGCCAAGATAAAATCGGTATCATCGGGCCAAATGGTGCTGGAAAATCAACTCTGTTAGCCAAGTTGCAGCAACTACTAAGCGCCAAAAGAGAGATTTCACTTGGTTTTATGCCACAAGATTACCAAGAAACACTGCAATTGGATCTATCCCCAGTAGAATTTCTCAGCCAAACTGGACACAAAGAGGAAATACAGAAAATCCAATCTCACTTAGCCAGTCTTAATTTCAGCTATCCAGAGATGCAGCACCAAATCCGCTCCTTATCTGGTGGTCAACAAGGCAAACTCCTACTTTTGGATTTAGTGTTGCGCAAACCAAACTTTCTCCTTCTAGATGAACCCACACGTAATTTTTCTCCCACTTCTCAACCTGAAATCAGAAAACTCTTTGCCTCATATCCCGGCGGTCTAATCACTGTTTCGCATGACAGACGCTTCTTAAAAGAGGTCTGTACAAGTATCTATCGCTTGACAGAAAATGGTTTGGAAGTCGTCGATTTACAAGATTTATAAATGTTGAACATAGCAAAAATCCAGAGGCGAACTCTGGATTCTTTGGGCTGTTTGAGCTAACTCAAACAGCTTGAAAGATACTCACTTAATCAGAAGAACAACTTTGTTGCACTTGACTTGACAATTAAGGAAAAAATTGTTTTTCCATCTCTGCCACTTAACTACAAATTAAATAATTTATAACTAGTATTCTTTTTTCTCCATAATCATAACGGACAATTTTACTGCAAGCCCTATGATTAATATGCTTACAACTAAAATTCCTAAGCAAATCATTGATATAGAATTCTTACTAAAAATCTCCATTAGTTCTGCAAGAAAATTTGACTTTTCTTTTAACAGTGTTGATAAAGCAAATATTAAGAAATAAGTGATTACCATAATGAGTCTACCCTTTTCAGCACCATATTTAAGAATAAATGGTAATTGAATGGCAGACATAAGTATACTAGCAGCTAATGTAATTAAAGCAATAAACACTATATTATCCAATGACATTTGATTTTTTGTCATCAACAGTACAAAAATGCAGATTGAACCAACCAAACCAAAGGCAAATGCAAAGAAAAACTTGCTCAACACATAACTGCTCTTTTTTATTGGCATCGAAAATGCAAACTGTTCGAAATTTGATTTTGTATCATAGCCAAAGGCGATTGCAGTAAGTATGAGCGGAATCATTACACATATTAACGGAACCATAAACAATTCATTTTCATAAATTCCATATACAGCCAGTGCAATACTGATAGTAACCGTTAATAATAATGTCTTTTTTAAAGTTGCTATATCTTTCAAAATTAATGATGTCATTATTGTCTCACTCCTTTCACAAAGTAAATCATAATATCCTCAATTGACGGTTTTTGTAACTTGATACCATCAGGTACAAGACTCTTTTTAATAAGTAACTCTTGCCCAAAAGAATGTATTCTTCTTCCTACAATGGCTTCTTCATCAATGTTATTTACTTCTTCATTGGATAAAGTACATATACCGTAGTTTTCTTTTAACTCATCTTTTGTTTCCATAAATAAGATTTTTCCATTGTGAATAAAAGCAATGTAATCTGCCACTTTTTCTAAGTCAGATAAAATATGGGAAGAAATAAGAATTGTATGATTTTCATCTTGCATAAAATCTAATAACAAATCCAAGATTTCCTCTCTTACAATTGGGTCAAGCCCACTTGTTGCTTCATCTAAAATCAAAAGTTCAGCATTGTGAGATAAAGCAACAGCCATTGAAAGTTTCATTTTCATACCACGAGAATAGTTTTTAATCATCTTTTTATGTGGTAAATTGAATTTTTCAACGAATCCATAAAACTGCTTTTTATCCCATTTTGAATAAACTCTATGACAAAACTTTTCAACATCGATTAATGTCATTTCTTCCGGCACTAACAAATCATCAAATACCACTCCAAGTTTATCTTTCAGTTCAACACTATTAGGATTTTCCTCATCTAAAAGTCTTATATCGCCAGAGTCTTTTCTTAAAAGCCCAAGTAACAATTTTATAGTTGTACTTTTACCAGCTCCATTCTGTCCGATATATCCAACTATTGTTCCTTTCGGAATAGTAAGATTTACCGGTCCTAGTTTAAAACTGTCAAATGTTTTTACTAAATCTTTAATTTCAATAGCATATTTACTCATATTCACCCTCCACATAACTCTTTAACATTTTTATCAATTCATCACTGGATACATCTGCAATTTCTGAAAGTTCAACTACTTCTTGAAGCTTCGATTCAATTTTCTTTAAGTATTCTTCTCGAATTAGTTCTTTATTTTGTGCTGCAACAAAATTACCTTTTCCTTGTACCGAATTTATAAACCCGTCTAACTCTAATTCATCAAAAGCTCTTTTTGCAGTTAACATACTTACTCTTATTTCTTTCGCTAAGAATCTTATCGAAGGTAGTTGTTCTCCCACTTTCAAATCTCCAGAAATGATTTGTGCTTTAATTTGATTTTTTATTTGCAGATATATTGGTTCATCACTGGAATTATTTATCTGTATATTCATCATCAACCCCCTACTGTTATTTGTGTTTTAACTGTTATTATTATAGCATAACAGTTAAAACATTGCAATATCTAAAAAGAAGCAGACAAAAATTTTTTTCCCGCTTCTTCTCATTACTATCTAAATTCTTTCAGCAACTCTCTTAGCTTTTCCAATATCTTATTTCTTCTCTTTATGAGAGCTGGATGAGATATTTTTTTCATTTCAGCCACCAAACGAATAGTTTCATCATTGAAATAAAGTCTATCAATGATTTCTCTTTCTTCATCATTTAATTTTGATAGTGCATCTCGCACTGCCTCAATCATCCTCTGTGTCTGAACGTTTTTATCTACATCAAAACCCTCATCAACTATACTATCCTCAAAATGTCCATCATTTTCAAAAGACGAGAAAAAAGCAGGTGATTTCTTCTATCCACCTGCTTCAAATATTTTTCGGCTCTATAATATTTGTAGTGGGTAAATCCCCTATGGATATTATGGAGCTTATTTTAGCTTTTCTTCAACCCACTACAGTTGACAAAGAGCCATTTTTTCTACATATGTTTCAAACGCTCAATTCGTTCTGAGATAGGTGGGTGGGTGTAAAATAGTTTTTGGAGTCCGCCACCTTTCTTGGGATCATTGATATACAGAGCGCTGCTGGCATCATCTACATGGTGATGCATTGGCTCGCTATTGTCCAACTTGCGCAAAGCATTGATCATCCCTTGAGGATTGCGAGTCAGCTCTACACTAGATGCATCCGCCAGAAATTCCCTCTGACGGGAAATGGCTAGTTGTACCAAGGTTGCTGCGAGAGGTGCTAGAACAATGGCTAATAGAGAGATAACAAGCATGATAATCTCCAAACCATTTCCATCACGATCATTATCACTCCGTCTGCGACCAGCGCCACCCCACCACATCATCCGTCCTGCCATACTAGATAGAAGGGTAATGGCACTGGCAAGGGCGACAGCAATGGTCGAAATGCGGATATCGTAGTTTCGGATATGACTGACTTCATGACCCATGACCGCTTCTAGCTCCTCACGATTCATGATGGCTAGGAGACCCGAAGTAGCCGCAACTGCCGCATTCTGCGGGTTGGATCCTGTCGCAAAGGCATTTAAAGAAGAATCCTCAATGATGAAAACACGTGGCATGGGGATCTGAGCGACCATGGCCATATCTTCCACTACATGGTAGAGGTCTGGTGCCGTTTGCTCATCAACCTCACGCGCCCCATTCATAGACATAACAATCTCTGTTGATTGAAAGATCATGGTTAAGGCATAGACAAGACCAATGATTAGGGCTATGATCATCCCCCCAAGACCTGATCGCATGAAGAGATAGCCAACGGCATAACCAACCAGGGCCAAGAGTAGGAAGAAAACCAGCAACAAAATCCAGGTTTTTCGTTTATTGCTCGCAATTTGATCAAACAACATCTTAGTCACCTAATCCGCTAAAGTCAACTTTAGGAACTGCCTTTTCCTCTTCAGGTGTTTGAAGGAAGTCTGCAGCTTTAAAGCCAAATAGTCCTGCGATGATGTTGCTTGGGAAACTTTCAAGTTTTACATTGTAGTTGCTGACAACACTGTTGTAGAGTTGGCGTGAGTAAGAAATTTTATTTTCAGTATTGGTCAACTCTTCTTGTAATTTGATAAAGTTAGCACTAGCTTTCAAGTCTGGGTAATTCTCTGCTACTGCAAAGATACCAGAAATCTGGCGGGTAAGGGCATCACTGGCCTTCATAGCTTCAGCTGGTGAAGTTGCTGCGGCTACTTGTCTTCGAAGTTCTGTCACTTTTTCCAAGGTAGAACCTTCATATTTCGCATAGCCTTTGACTGTTTCAATCAAGTTTGGGAGGAGATCATTACGACGCTTCAACTGAACATCGATCTGGCTCCAAGCCTCCTTGGTTTGCATACGATTTTTCACCAAACCGTTATAGCTAACAATCACAAAAATAACAATCAGAGCCAAAACTCCAAGAATAATCCAAGTCATAATCTTATTCCTTTCTGCTTTTAGATTAATACTAGTATATCAAATTTTTAATGAATATGGTAAAATAAGATGATACTAGAGAAGGAAACTACTATGAAACCAGAAACATTTTACAGCCTACTAGCTGAGCAAAATCTTCCACTTTCTGACCAGCAAAAGAATCAATTTGAACGCTATTTTGAACTCTTAGTCGAGTGGAATGAAAAGATTAATTTGACCGCTATTACTGACAAAGAAGAAGTCTACCTTAAGCACTTTTATGATTCGATTGCACCCATCCTACAAGGCTTGATTTCAAATGAAACTATCAAACTTCTTGATATCGGAGCTGGAGCAGGATTTCCTAGTCTTCCTATGAAAATCCTCTATCCTCAGTTAGATGTGACCATCATTGATTCGCTAAATAAGCGCATCAACTTCCTTCAGCTTTTGGCTCAGGAGTTGGATTTGGATGGTGTTCACTTCTACCATGGACGGGCAGAAGACTTTGCCCAAGACAAGAACTTCCGTGCCCGGTTTGATATAGTGACTGCTCGTGCGGTTGCTCGTTTGCAGGTCTTGTCTGAATTGACAATTCCTTACCTTAAAGTTGGTGGCAAACTATTGGCACTCAAGGCCAGCAATGCCCCCGAGGAATTGCTAGAAGCCAAGAATGCCCTCAATCTGCTCTTTAGCAAGGTAGAGGACAACCTCAGCTACGCCCTGCCAAATGGAGATCCGCGCTACATCACTGTCGTCGAAAAGAAAAAGGAAACACCTAACAAGTACCCAAGAAAAGCTGGCATGCCCAATAAACGCCCTCTTTAAACAATTTACAAAATCATACCTCGCTCTCGCATTTCCGGGCTCGGGAAAAAATGATTTACAAAATCATTTTTTTCTGCTATACTATCACAAGCAAAGGTTTTTAATGTCATCCTGTGAGGTGACGAAGGCGCAGATTTATATAAATTTTTAAAAGATAGCTATTTTTTAAAAAGTCTTACTCTGAGGGCCTATTGCTGCAAAATAATGGGCTCTTTTTTGGTGCCCAAAAGTGAGGTTTTTATGAAACAGGAATCAACTGTTGACTTGTTACTAGACGTTGATCAACGTCCTTCTGCTGGTAAAGGTATTCTTCTAAGCTTCCAGCACGTATTTGCCATGTTTGGTGCAACCATTCTCGTTCCCTTAATTTTGGGAATGCCCGTATCGGTTGCTCTCTTCGCTTCCGGTATTGGAACACTTATCTACATGATTTCTACTGGCTTTAAGGTTCCAGTTTATCTAGGTTCTTCATTCGCCTTTATCACAGCTATGTCTCTAGCCATGAAAGAAATGGGAGGCGATGTCTCTGCTGCCCAAACGGGGGTAATCTTGACTGGTTTGGTCTATGTCCTTGTAGCAGCAAGTGTTCGTTTTGCAGGTACGAAATGGATTGATAAACTCTTGCCCCCAATCATTATCGGACCTATGATTATCGTTATCGGTCTTGGTCTTGCTGGTTCTGCTGTAACGAATGCTGGACTTGTAGCAGACGGAAACTGGAAGAATGCTCTTGTAGCCGTTGTTACGTTCTTGATTGCGGCCTTTATCAATACAAAAGGAAAAGGTTTCCTTCGTATCATTCCTTTCCTCTTTGCCATCATCGGTGGTTATATCTTCGCTATGATGCTTGGTTTGGTTGACTTTACCCCAGTCCTTCAAGCCAATTGGTTTGAAATTCCTGGTTTCTACTTGCCATTTAGTACAGGTGGAGCCTTTAAAGAGTACAACTTGTACTTCGGTCCTGAAACAATCGCCATCTTGCCAATCGCTATTGTAACCATTTCAGAACACATCGGAGACCACACAGTTTTAAGCCAAATCTGTGGCCGTCAATTCCTGAAAGAACCAGGACTTCACCGTACGCTTCTTGGTGATGGTATCGCGACATCTGTATCAGCCTTCCTCGGTGGACCAGCTAATACGACTTACGGCGAAAATACAGGGGTTATTGGGATGACTCGTATCGCTTCTGTCTCTGTTATCCGTAACGCGGCCTTCATCGCCATTGCTCTTAGCTTCCTAGGGAAATTCACTGCCTTGATTTCAACCATTCCAAATGCTGTGCTTGGTGGCATGTCCATCCTTCTCTACGGAGTTATCGCCAGCAATGGTTTGAAAGTTTTGATTAAGGAACGCGTTGACTTCAGCCAAATGCGTAACCTTATCATTGCAAGTGCTATGCTGGTACTTGGACTTGGTGGAGCAATCCTTAAACTCGGTCCAGTAACCCTTTCAGGTACTGCTCTATCAGCCATGACAGGAATCATCTTGAACTTGATTTTGCCACACGAAAATAAAGACTAATCATCTATACACAAAAAATCCACTCGATTGAGTGGATTTTTTAATTACTTACTCTTTATTTCCAACAGTAAATCTTTCAATGAAATAATGGTCACGGCTAGTAAAATCATAGCCATACCGATAAAATCAATCGCATAAAACTGTTCCTTCATAATCAGAAAGGCAAAGAAAACGGCAGAAATTGGCTCTATGGAAGCCAATAAACTAGACTTAACAGGGCCTATCAAACTAGCTCCCTTTAGGAAAGCTGTATATGCAAAGACCGTTCCGATGATGATAATCCCAGCAAATGCAAAGAGAAAATCTAAGCTGGTTGGTATGCTAGCCTGTAAGACTCCTGTGAAAGGAATAGCCACTACACCAGAAATAACCATCCCGACACCAATCACCGAAATACTGCCCCACTTCTTAATCAAAGCGATGGGAAGGATAATATAGAGGGCATAGGTCAAGGCTGAAAAGAGGCCCCAGAACAGGCCTAGGGGTGTGACAGACAACTGGTCAACTTTCCCATGCGTCGCGATCAGAAAAGTTCCTCCTATAGCCAATCCAATCGAAATAATCTCAGCCAGTGTCGGAGCTACCTTATCTTTCATACAGGTATAAACCAAAATCCCAACGGGGCATACATACTGGAGAACCGTCGCCGTTCCAGCATTGGTTTCCTGAATGGCAGAAAGATAGGCAAACTGGTTTAAGAAAAGTCCAAATAAGGCAAATAACAAGAGAGAGAAAAGGCTTTTTCTGTCTTTTAAAAAAGCAAGGAGTTTATCCTTTGCGGTAGCATAAGTTAAAAAAACCAGAGCCAATCCTGCAATAATGAGCCGCAGATTGGTCAAGACTAGAGCGGAAATCTCGTGTGCCATCAGGTATTGGCCACTGGTTCCAGACAAACCCCAAGCAATCCCTGCAACTACTGTAAATAGAGTTCCTTTTACGGTTTTTGACATTCTTCCCCCTACTCTTCTTGACGAATCATTTCCATCACTTGGTTTCGATCGATTATCCACTGCACACGTTCATCCTTCTCATAGGTTCGATTGGATAAAAAGATGGTGGCTTCTTGTTTCTCTCGATTCCACATGATGAAGGTACCTGTATAGCCCGTATGGTCGAGCCAGGCGCCCTCCAGGTTCCAAGCTAGCGAACGCTCCTTATCATCTAAAGGAGAAAAATTTCGGCTCAATTCTGCAGCAAAATCATCTTTCAAGTAATGTTCCAGAAAGATCTGCAAATCCTTAACAGTCGAAAACAAACCAGCACTTCCAGCGTGTTTCCCTAATAGACGGGCTTTGGGATCGTGAATGATTCCGGCCTCTACTCCTCTCACTGTTGGTACAGCTTGCTCAACGGGGCCGAACTTGGTCTCCTTCATCCCCCATGCTTCCAAAACTTGTTCTTCTATAACCTGATCCAAGTCTTGGTCAAAGATTTTTTCCAAAAGAAATCCTAAGAGTAAAAAGTGAACGTCCGAGTATAGGAAGGCTGACTGATTTCGTCTGTTGAGGTGAAACATGGCTTCTCTTAATTCCTCTGCCCTTAACTTGTCTCGATTGGGAATAAAGGGGTCCAAGTCTGTGGCATGGGTCAGAAGCTGCCGTATAGTGATATCAGGATAATCACACTCCGGTAAAAAATCCGTTACCGGTCGCTCAATATCGAATGTGCCCTGCTGCCACAAGAAGGTCAAAACCGTCCCCACTCCCACGACCTTACTCACACTGGCTAGATCATAAACCAAACCACTTTCTGTCTTCAAGTCTCTTTCTGGATCACTCAATCCTAGATAAGACTCTTTCCATTCACCATCCTTATAATACGCAAAAGAGGCCCCGGGATAAATCCCTGCCTCAATTTGATTTTCTATTTTTCTTAGAATTTTTTCCCACTTCATGCTTCTTCAAACCACAATTCAATGTTATTGGTATCTTTACCGAGGAAGAATTTTTCCGACTTTGGAATAAAATAGTCTGTGCCCTCAAATTTCTGACGAAGACTGATTAGATCAAAATTCTTGACTAAAAATTTTAACATCGTCAGGTCCCAAGTGACATTGTTTTCAACAGCCAAATCTGGTCCTTGCCCTTTAGTAAAGGTAATTGCTGGCGCTACTCCTTCAGGATCAAGTAAACTTTCTGTCCCTTCAGGCAAACGCAACTCCATAGAAACCTCAAATTGGCTCACGTATTTTATACCTGTATTTGAATAAAATTCAGGAGCGGTTTCCAGTGGTACCAGATCTCTTACATCATTTTCCGCATGAACAAGAATCACATCCTCTTCAGGTGAAACAATCTCAAAAGCATACCCACGGTTACCTTTAAATAAGCGAGGAAGAGACTTCATTTGAGAAAGAAGGGCCTCGATTTCAGAAGGATTCTCAACCTTTATCAAGAGTCTAGCTAGCTTCTTAAGCCCTTCAACTCTGCGTGTTCTCATGCTTGGAGCCTCTTCTAAAATCAATCTCTCCGTAGCTGTCTGATCACCTAAGGAAAGAAAGGCAGACTCTTCCAGCAAAGGTTTCATCCCCAGGGTTTCAATGTAAAATCTTTCATTTAATTTTCGATTATTAACTTTTAAAGTCGGAACGATCCGAACAATCTCATTCACCTTCATATATTCCTCCAACTCTTTTATTTTAAAGGATTTTCGAATATTTTACAAGCCATATCTATTTTATTTAGAAATTTTACAAGAAAAAAACTGGGATTCCCCAGTTTCATTTCTTATAGGTAAAGTAGTTTAAATAGTGCTACTGCCGCAATACCCGCTGCAATTGGAGCTACAACTGGAACCCATGCATACCACCATTTTGAATCACCCTTGTGTTGACCAAGAACTGATTTTGGAAGGAGTTCGTGAAGAAGACGTGGTCCGAAGTCACGAGCTGGGTTCAAACCAGGACCAGTAGGTCCACCGAGTGAAGTTACCAAGGCCATTACTAGGAAACCAAGTGCCAAGTGCGCAACTGAGATCCCAGCAGCTGTATGTGGAGCTACTTGAGCTTTCACTGCCAATTCACTTAAATCAACAGTTTGTCCAGCTTGAGTAGCCATTTGTTTCATGTATTGAAGAACCTCAGCACCAAAGAAGTTTTTAGTCAAACCAAGTGCTGCAAAGAAAAGAACAAATGAACCTACAAACTCATTGAGGAAGCCGTTAACAGTAGCTGCAAAACGTGATTCTTTTGTACCGTGGTCGATGCTTGAAATCGTTGAGAAGGTACCTAAGATATTGTTTGGATTTTCTGTCTTCAAGTAGTAAGGACGGTGAGTCGCTACAACCAAAGCTTGACCGAAGATTGCTCCCAAAACTTGTGCTAGGATGTAATATGGTACTTGCTCCCAAGAGAAAAGTCCACTAACAGCAAGTCCAAGAGTGAAAGCTGGGTTGATGTGGTTACCAGATACATTACCAAACATCAAGGCTGGGATCATAACCCCCATACCATAACCAACCGCGATAACGAGCCAGCCACTTTGGTGACCTTTCGTACCTTTAAGTTCAACGTTAGCAACTGCACCATTACCAAGAATGATCAAAATAGCAGTTCCCAAGAATTCTGTGGCATATTTAATAGCCCATGTAAAATCCATTTGATAGATTCTCCTTAAATTTTTTTAGACAATCCTTATTCTATCAATTTTTAGGCCTTTTAGCAATATCTTTTCTAAAAGAATCTATGGAAAACGCTTTATTTAACTTATCTTTAAGAAAAGGACAAAAGAAGTCAAACTCCTTTTGTCCTAATCGTTATTCTTGACGTTGACCAAAATCTGCAATCATCTGCTCCATCTCTTGGCGACTCGGAGTGGTCAACATATAAAGGTAGTCCCCTTGTAGCTCTGCAAAGGCTGCTGGCATGATTTTTTTGACCTTGAATTGCTGGCTGTACTTAGCAAGCAAGTCTTCTTCTGAATAGACATAATTTGCATTTGCACGACGTGATGTAGCTAGACAGTATTGAGGTTCAAATTCTGATTCTGGGAACTCTTCTCCTGCGACAATCGCCGCATAGCCTCGGTAGAGGTCCAAGGAGTGAGCGAAGTTATACACATCAATGGTAAAGCCACCTGCAGGACGGTTATTGTACTCAATGGCAATGTAGTCGTCCCCGTCACGGAAAAACTCGATATGGAAAAAGCGTTCTCTCATTCCAAATTCTTTGACAATGGCCTCGCCATACTTGCGCAGTTTTGGATCCATATCCTTGAGTACATAGTAGGAATTGTCCATCTTATAAATCATGAGATCAAGTGGAGTATGGGCATAATCAAAAGTCGTTGAAAAGACGATGTTGCCATCCTTGTCCACAAGTCCGTCAAAGGTGCAGATTTCGCTAGAAGTGACAAATTTTTCAAAGAAATAAACGGTTGAATGGTCCCATTCAGCCTTAAAGTGATTTACATCGTCTTCTGTCTCAAGCTTAAAGGTTGCTGCCGCTCCCACTCCATTATCAGGTTTGGCAATCATTGGTAGACCGATTTCGTTCACTGCTTTATCCACATCTGCTTCCGTCTGGATAACAGCACCAGGTACCACAGGGACACCTGCTTTTTTGAAAAGTTTCTTCATCTCAGACTTATATTTGGTCTTTTTGAGATCCTCTGGTTTGGCACCAAAAACATTGAATTGCTCACGAAGTGCTGCATCCAGCTCAAGCCAGTATTCATTGTGGGACTCGATGCGGTCGATTGGTCCATGCTTGTAGAACAGAAAGGCAACAGCACGCTTGACTTCGTCTATGTTTTCAAGATTATCTACACGGAAATACTCAGTCAGGCTATTGCGCAAAGGTTCATCAAGTTGTTCGTAGGGCTCCTGACCAATTCCCAAAACGGTGATGCCTTTATTGGCTAGCTCGATGGTAAACTGTTGGAAGTTTTGCGGATAGTAGGGAGAAATAACAAGGTAATTCATAGGCAACTCCTTTTATAGATACAGGCGTCCAAGAAAATAGGGCATTTGTTTACGCCACCATTCCCAGTCGTGGGCGACATCGTGTCCCCATTCAGCAAACCAGGCTGGAATTTGTTTCTGGTCAAAGGCTTCTTTAAGCTTGTAGAAAGATGGTAGACCGTCTTGTTCCCAGGCACCAAGGCCCGTACAGACGACGATTTCTGCCTGACGGTAACGATCAATAAACCAGCCGTCGTTTTGATTCCAGATATAATCGACTGGAGAGTTTTGGTAAATTGCATCGTCATTGTAGTAATCGCCAACGAAGAAACGCGCGTCGTAAACACCACTGAGGGCAATCACCTTGGTAAAGACATCTGGATGCTGGAGAAAGAAATTGAGTGCATGGTAGGCCCCCATTGAGCAACCTGTCGTCATCATGCCATCAAACCAACCTGTCTTATGCTTGATAAAAGGAATGGCCTCCTCAATCACGTAACGTTCATAAGCACGATGCATCTCCGCCTGGTCATGACCATTTTTCCAAGTGGCCAACCAGCTCTCACTGTCCACACTGGATAGCGTAAAGAACTGGACGCGGCCCTCCTCGATAAAGGAAGCACAGGCGTCAATCATGCCAAAATCATAGTATTCGTTGTGACTGCCACCAGATGAAGCAAAAACAACAACTGGAATCCCAGCATGTCCATAACGGTTGAGATACATTTCACGGTTGAGATTGCCACTCCAGTGGCTGAGGTTTTCAATATGCATTGGCTTTCTCCTTTCTTAACTTACCATTTCTCTGCAAAAAACCGAAGACAGTCTGGTAAATTTTCCGACCATGGAATCTCACTATGGATGGCACCAGACTGAACTTTCAAGACAAGATTATCCAAGTGTACTCCACCTGCAATCAAATCACGGTAATAACGAAGCGACGAGTCGATATAGGCTTGCTTGATATTGCCAGCCATCAAGGTCTTGTCCGTATCGTCTGCTTCTTCCGTTCCAACATAGATAAAAATGCGCTGTTCAGGCGACAATTTCTTGCGCTCGATATAGCGGTTAAAGGCTTCTTGGTGAAGCCAGTTAGCAGATGAGAAGACACCTAGACAACCAATTCGGTCTTGGTATTCTAGTCCGATAAACTGGGTAATATTGCCTCCTAGTGAAGAGCCAATCATAGCCGTATGCTGCCGATCAGCTTTGGTACGATAGGTTTCATCGATAAAAGGCTTGACCACCTCCATGACAAACTCGGCATACTCCACACCCTTACCACCAAACTGCTGGCCTGGGATAGGAGATTCTTGAAACTTCCAAGCTGCATACTCATTCATTCGTCCCATGCCATCATTGTCAATAGCAACGACAATCATGCGACTGATATCAGGATTTCGCTTAATGGCTGGAATAATTTTCCAAGAGTGTCCGATATAGGACTCCTTGCTGTAAAAGACATTTTGCCCATCATGAAAGTATACAACTGGATAAAAACGGTCGGTGTCTTTCTCGTAGTCTTTAGGCAGAAGAACACGCACACGACGCTCTTTTCCTGTATAAGGAACCTTGAGTTTGTGTTCTTTCATTTTTAAGTAAAAGTAGGAATGATTCATTGTCAGAAAACTCTCTATATTCAAAATTTTATCTCATTATACCATAAAAATAGAAAAAAAGTCAGTAATTGTCCATTTTAAGGATAAATAACTAACTTTTTTCATTTGTTTTTCTGAATTCCTCTGGATTTTCTGATTAGAGGAGATTGTCAATCAAGTTATCGACTTCATCTTTTTTAGCTTGAGGTGTAATCTCAGTAATCATGATACCAGCCACTGCTCTCTCAACCAAGCCTTCAACATCCATGCGTTTTTCATACTGCTCTGCATTCTCTATCTTAGGATTGGTCTTAGGACGGTCAGGCGCAAAAATAGTACAGCAGTCTTCAAAAGGCTGGATTGAAATTTCAAAGGTATCGATTTCTTGCGCGATGTCAATGATTTCCAACTTGTCCATCGTAACCACGGGACGAATGATGGGAGTGCTAGTCACAGCGTTGATAGTCTGCATACTTTCCAAGGTCTGGCTAGCTACTTGACCAAGACTTTCCCCATTGATGATAACTAAACCATTTCGTACCTCACGGATACGGTCGGTAATGCGCATCATAAAACGACGTGTCAAGGTCATGAGGTAGGCTTCTGGCGCCTTAGCCTTGATTTCCTCTTGAATCTCTGTGAAAGGTACTTCGATAAACTGGATATTTCCACCAAACTTGGTCAATTTTCGAGTCAAATCGTGGGCTTTCTTGAGGGCACCAGGACTAGTGTATGGCGGACTGGCAAAGTGGACCGCCTCAATATCTACACCACGTTTAAGAGCTAAATAACCAGCTACAGGTGAGTCAATCCCTCCTGACAACATGAGCATACCTTTACCAGAACTTCCCACAGGTAATCCTCCTGCTCCACGAAAAGTTTCATAGGAAAGATAGGCAGCCTCTTCACGAATCTCAACCTGAAGATTAATATCTGGATTTTTCATCTGAGCTTGTACGTTTGGAATGGCCTCGAAAACAGCTCCACCGAGAGTTTGATTGAGTTCACGACTATCCAATTCAAAGTTGTGGTCGCTACGCTTACTAGAAATCTTAAAGGTCATCCCTTCCTTGTAAATAGCTTTCATAATCTCTTGGACAGCAGACTTCAAAACGTCCACTGACTTTTCAATCTTATACACAGGAGAAAAATTTTGAATTCCAAAGACTTGTTTGAGCGATTCTGCAACTGCTGTATAATCAGCTCCATTGAGGTAAGCGTGGGCACGGTCGCGATCTGCGGTTACCTTAACTTGAGGATAGATAGACAAAACGTCTGAAATATTATTACGAAGTTTATTGATGAAACGCATGCGATTTTTGTGTTTGGTTGACAATTCTCCGTAACGAATCATAATTTCTGAATACTGCATAAATACTCCTATCTTACTTTTCTAGTTTGATTGTAAATTAATTTTAGCTTGGTCAAAAACTGCTCGACTTGACTCATATCATTTTCCAGGTCTAGGCTTAGACGCACAGCTGACTGGGCCTTATCTTTGTCCACTCCCATGGCAATCAAGGTCCCCGCAGGTTTTCCTGCCTTGGACGAACAAGCAGAGGTTGTGGAAATGAAAATATCATAGTCTTCAAAGGCGTGAACGATGACTTCACCACGAACACCCTTAATCCCAAAAGTCAGGATATGAGGGGCAAAGTCTTCCTCATCTGAAAAGACAAAAATATCTGGATAATCCAGAAGGGCTTGACGAATGACTGCCTTCATCTGCCCTATCTTATTAGTAAAGATATCTAACTTTTCCATAGATAAACGGAGAGATTTGGCTGTCGCTGCAATCCCTGCCACATTTTCAGTTGTCGAACGATAGTCTCGCTCCTGACCACCACCAGTCAAAAGAGGCGTAATTTTCTTACCAGACTTGATATAGACAAAGCCAACACCTCTGACACCATGAAACTTATGACTCGAAAAGGTTGCGAAATCCACTCGATCAGTTAAATACTCCTCTGTCGGAATCTTAGCGAGTGCCTGAACTGCATCAACGTGGAAGGAAATAGTTGGCTTATCTGCTAACAGTTTCGAAATAGCCTCAATAGGCTGGATAGAGCCGATTTCATTGTTAACTGCCATGATGGAAACGAGGATCGTATCAGGTCGTATCAAATTCGCTAGAGCCTCAACATCCACAAATCCTCTGCTATCAACTGGGGCAATATCCACCTCAAAACCTTGACTTTTAAGCCAAAGGGCTGATTCCTTGACTGCTGGATGTTCAATAGCTGACACAATAATGTGCTTGCCAAACTGGGCTTTTTCAAAGGCCACACCCTTGATGACCCAGTTATCTCCTTCTGTACCACCTGAGGTAAAGAAGATTTCATCACTTTTCTTGCCAATCAAATCTGCAATTTGCTGCCGGGAAGCATCTAAAATTCGTGTTGCCTGATCTCCCAAACGATGGAGACTAGATGGATTTCCTACAATTTTTGAAGCGACCTGCATGTAAGTTTCAAGTGCTTCAGGATAAGGCTTGGTTGTCGCCGAATTATCAAAGTAGATCATGTTTTCTCACGCTTTCTAAAATCACTCCTTCTATTGTATCACGAAAAGAGACCTGCGACAAGAAAGGGAGGTTTCTCTTTTTTTAAGATTTTTTTAAAGAAATGAGGTATAATAAATCATAATCAAAGGAGAGTATCATGTCTAACTATCGTAGAACTTCTAATAAATCAAAAACAGAACACATCAAAAAGGGATTTACTGTCTTTCAAAAAACGATTGCTACCATCGGTAGTATCCTTGGTCTCATCACCGCTACTATCACCATCATGAACGCCATGGACAATAACAAAAACAACAAAAAAGAACCGACGACAACTCAAACAACTGTTGTCAAGGAAATTCAAAAGGAAGCCCCTCAGGAAAATACTACTCCTAACAGGGACAACACTTCTACTAAAGAAAATACCACGCAAGAAGAAACTTCTCAATCCAATAAAAAAGAGGAGAAAAAAGAAGAGAAGAAAACAACAACTCAGGATCCTTCTACACCTGCTACAAATAAAGAAACAAGCGATAATGGAACACAGTCAAATACGACGAGTTCTGAAACTAAAACGAACCAGTAATCACAAAAATAACTTCTTTCCAAATTTGGAAAGAAGCTATTTTTTTATTGTTGCAATACTTTTCGTGGTTTGGTTCCCTCAGCTGGACCGATGACACCTGCCATTTCGAGTTCTTCCATCAGGCGGGTCGCACGATTAAATCCAACTGACAAACGACGCTGAATCATCGAAGCGCTAGCTTTCTGGGTTTCGATAACCAAAGCCTTGGCTTCTTCAAAAAGCGGATCGCCACCAGCTTCACCATCAGAAAAATCTCCTTCATTTTCAGGAACATCTCCTGGGTCAAAGCTGTCATCGTAGTCCGCATCAGCCTGAGCCTTGATGAAGTTTACGATACGTTCAACATCATCATCCGAGATAAAGGAGCCTTGCAGACGGACTGGATGATTTTCATCAATTGGTTTAAAGAGCATATCTCCTCGACCAAGCAGTTTTTCTGCTCCATTCTCATCCAAGATGGTTCGCGAATCTGTACCTGATGAAACTGCAAAAGCCACACGAGATGGGACATTGGCCTTGATAAGACCAGAGATAACATCAACCGATGGACGTTGCGTTGCGAGAATCATGTGAATCCCTGCAGCACGCGCCTTCTGTCCGAGACGAATGATGGCATCTTCCACTTCCTTGCTAGCCACCATCATGAGATCTGCCAACTCATCTACAATGACAACAATCAAAGGCAGGGGCACTTGTTTGTACTCAGATTGGCTATTAAATTCCTCGACCTTGGCATTGTAACCAGCGATATTTCGTACTCCAACCTTAGCAAAGAGTTCGTAACGATTTTCCATCTCATCCACAACCTTTTGCAGAGCCTTGCTGGCCTTGCGTGGATTGGTCACAACTGGAATCAAGAGGTGAGGAATGTCATTGTACACCGATAACTCAACCATCTTTGGATCCACCATCATAAACTTGACCTGATCTGGTCTTGCTTTCATCAGAATGCTGGCGATAATACCGTTAACTGCGACTGACTTCCCTGATCCCGTCGAACCTGCAACGAGTAGGTGGGGCATCTTGGAAAGCTCAAAGGTGCGAGCAGTTCCATTGACAGCCTTACCTAGAGGAATTTCGAGGAGATTTTCTGGTTTAGTCTGAGACTGTTCCCAGAGTTCACGGAAGGAAACGGTCGCAATCTCAGAGTTGGGTACTTCAATTCCGACTAAGGATTTACCAGGGATCGGAGCCTCAATCCGAACATCCTTAGCTGCTAGAGCTAGCGCTAAGTCGTCTGCCAGATTGGAAATGCGGTTAACCCGTACACCGACTGCTGGCTTGACTTCATACTTGGTAACTGATGGTCCTATTTCAGCCCGTTCCACCGTCACCTTGATACCAAAGCTAGCAAAGGTTTCTTCTAGGATTTTGATATTTTCTCGAACAATCTTCTTTTCCTTGGACTGATCTTTGGGTTTATCTGGCGCAAAGAGTTGCAAGCTTGGTAGCTTGTATTCAAGGGCTTCCTTGGCAGAAAAATCAACCTGCACCTCTTCATCCTCAAAGTCTTCTTCCATATCTGGAACGTCAAAATCAGTTTGAGGGAGGATAATCTCCGGTTCGATCCATTCTTCCTCAGGAATTGGGTGGAAATCGTAGTCTGGTACCTCTGATAAGATTTCTCCCGTTTCAGGATCTACAGGAGGAAGCGGTAATGCATCCTGTTCTTCTTGTTCTCTCTGAATTCTGGCTGCTTCTTCAGCTTCTTGACGAGCCTTCTCTTCTTCTCTCTTGATGAAGCGTTCCTGTTTTCTCTGTTCCTGTTTTTCCATGAAGGATCTGAACTGAGCTCCAATAAAGGCTGCGACATCATAAATAGACCAAGGACTAACCAAGAGTGCCCCAACTAGAATCAAGAGAACTCCAATAAAGTACGATCCGATATTGGAGAAAAGAAAGGATATGGGGATATAGAGTCCAACACCAAGCAAGCCTCCACCGGCGAAGCTAGTCACCCGCATACCAGTCAGGTCCGTCATAACTTGAAACAGGGTCCCTTTTAGAACTGACTGCTCCAAGCCATATTTCCATACCAAGTAGGCCTCAAAAATCAAGAGTAAGCCAGCAAAGATACAGAGAAATCCTGACAGAAGTCCCTCTTGCTTGCGGATCCATTTAAATAGAAAAAGATAAATGAGGAGGGCACCAATGGCCACATAGGCCAAACTTCCGACCACCAGTCGAATGAGATTGTAAAGAGTGACACCTGCCGCGCCGAGTTTGAGGGCTGCAATAATCAACAATAAGGCAATTCCTAAGGAAATCAACATCCTCTGGATAGCCTGTTTTCTTTCAAGTTCTGCTTTAGACGGTCTCCGTCTTGTTTTTGTAGTATTCTTGTTTGCCATTCTTCTATTATACCATATTTCACAGCCATTTCGAATAGAGAAAAAGATTGCACCAAATGGTAACAATCTTTCTATTCTAATCCATTTTATGCTTGTGGCTTGCGTAGGTAACCATAAACCACACCACTTACAATTGCGCCAACCAAGACAGAGGCAAGGTAGAGAAGGGCATTTGAAGTAAGAGCGATAACGAAGATTCCTCCGTGTGGCGCCATGAGTTTGATTCCTGCAAGACCAACGAGTCCACCTGCTACTGCTGATCCAAGGATAAAGCTTGGGATCGCACGAGCTGGGTCAGCGGCACCAAATGGAATCGCTCCCTCAGTGATAAATGACAAGCCCATGATGATGTTTGTCAAACCAGAGTTGCGTTCTTCTTTAGTAAATTTATCTTTGAAAAGAAGGGTTGCGACAAAGATGGCAAGTGGTGGAACCATTCCTCCAGCCATAACTGCCGCCATAGCTACAGAACCACCTGAAGAAACAGTCGCTGCAAGCGTACCTGTACCAAAGACATAAGCAGCTTTGTTGACTGGTCCACCCATGTCAACAGCCATCATGCCTCCAAGAACGATACCAAGAAGGACAGCTGAACCTCCTCCAAGACCACCTAGGAAGTCATTCATAGCAGTGTTGATTGCTGCCATTGGAATGTTGACAGCCAACATAACAAATCCTGTCAAGATTGTTCCGAAAAGCGGTAGGATAAGGATAGATTTAGCACCTTCAAGTGAACGAGGAACTTTAACGTATTTCTTGATAGCAAGAACCAAGGCTCCTGCGATAAATCCACCAACAAGGGCACCTAGGAAACCAGATGAGACACCTGCAAGAGTAGAAGTTGCTTCACCACCTGCAGCATAAGGAATTTTACCAAAGGCAAAACCTTCTTTAGCAATAGCACCAGCAACGAAACCAGCTACTAAACCTGGTTTTTCAGCGATAGAGTAGGCTACGTATCCTGCAAAAACTGGAAGCATCAAGCCAAAGGCTGCTCCACCAATTTTCATGAACATAGAAGCTAGTTCATGGTAGGATCCGAGATTGCCAAGACTATCTTGTGGCACACCAAAAGCTCCGTCGATTAAGAAGGCGAGGGCAATCATGATACCACCACCGATAACGAATGGCAACATTTGAGATACACCACTCATCAAGTGTTTGTAGAAAGCACCACCGATACTTTGTTTTTCATTAGATGCTGTTGCAGCTTTTGCTCCATTAGCAGCACGATAAACTTCAGCGTCTCCTGAAAGAGCCAAGTTGATCAATTCTTCAGTCTTACGGATACCGTCTGCAACTGGACGGTTAACCAAAGGTTTTCCATCGAAACGATCCATCTCAACAGCCTTGTCAGCAGCGATGATAACAGCTTTAGCCTTGCGGATATCCTCTGCAGTTAGTTGGTTACCAACACCGCTAGCACCGTTGGTTTCAACCTTGATACCAACACCCATTTCAGCTGCAACTTTTTGCAAGGCCTCTTGTGCCATGTAGGTATGAGCAATTCCTGTAGTACATGCTGTTACAGCTACAAGGAAGTCTCCACCTTTATTTGCAGGTTCAACCACAGCAGCTTCTTCTGTTTTTTCCGAAGCTTGGTCAAAGAGCTCAATCACTTGATCAGGCGAAGTTACTTGACGAAGTTTATCCGCAAAGCCATCTTTCATCAGGTATTGAGACAATTCTGCTAAGGCTGCCAAGTGAGTATCATTAGCACCTTCTGGTGCCGCAATCATGAAGAAGAGATCAGTTGGTTGCCCATCCAAACTCTCATAGTCAACACCCTTGTTTGACTTAGCAAAAAGAACGGTCGCTTCTTTTACAGCAGAGTTCTTGCTGTGAGGCATAGCAATTCCGTCACCCAAACCAGTGGAAGTGAGAGCTTCACGCGCCAAAATTCCTTCTTTAAAGGTTTCAAAATCTGTCACATAACCGTGATCTACCAAGCTTTTAATCATCTCTTCGATGACAGCTGTTTTTTCAGTTGCCTGTAAATCCAACAACATGACATCTTTTCTCAATAGGTCTTGAATTTTCATCGTTTTTCTACCTCAACTTTTTCATATGTTTCTTTAATAAATTCCGCTGTTGCCAAGTCATCCGAGAAGGTCGTTGCCGTTCCACAAGCTACCCCCCATTTGAAGGCTTCTACTGCATCTTTTGATTTGACAAATTCACCTGTAAATCCAGCGACCATAGAGTCACCAGCCCCGACTGAATTTTTGACTGTTCCCTTGATAGGTTTAGCGAAGTAAGCTCCCTCAGATGTGACAAGAAGGGCACCGTCTCCAGCCATAGAGATGATGACGTTTTGTGCACCTTTAGCTAGTAACTCACGAGCATAGTTCTCGATTTCATCTAAACTTTCGAGTTTCACTCCAAAGATAGCTCCAAGCTCGTGATTGTTTGGTTTAACCAAAAGTGGCTGGTAGTCCAAACTATCAATCAAGGTCTGTCCTTCAAAGTCACAAACCACTTGCGCACCAGTCTGGCGTGTCAAGGCAATCAAATCTTTGTAAATAACATTACCTAGATTCTTAGCACTCGAACCCGCAAACACAACCGTATCATCTGCTGTCAGACTAGACAAAATAGCTTTCAACTCTTCTAGCTGAGCCGGTTCCACATTTGGACCAGTCCCGTTGATTTCTGTTTCTTGGTCTGCTTTAATCTTGACATTGATGCGAGTATCTTCTGCTACTTGGACAAAACGTGTCTCAATTTCCTCTTCTGCCAAAGTATCTGTGATAAATTTACCAGTAAATCCTCCGATAAATCCAGTCGCAGTATTAGGAATATCCAAGCGCTTCAAAACACGGCTAACATTGATTCCTTTCCCACCAGCAAACTTATCATCACTGTCCATTCGATTGACACTACCGACTTCTACTTTGTCTAAGCGAACGATATAGTCAATGGATGGATTGAGTGTGACTGTATAAATCATACTTCTATTACCTCCGTTTTCTTCTTAATAACCTGCAAGAGCTCATGCCCTTGACTTGTGATGACAATAGCGCGTTTAAGTGGTGCTACCTTTGCAAAGCAAGTTTGACCAATCTTTGATGAATCCACCAAGACATAGGTTTGTTTGGCATTCTCTAAGATAGCACGCTTCACGGCTCCCTCCTCCATATCAGGAGTCGTATAATAACCATCGTCCACACCATTCATCCCGATAAAGGCACGGTCAAAGTGCAATTGATTGATTTGGTTAAGAGCAACACCACCGATACATGCATCTGTTGCCATTTTGACACTTCCTCCAACCATGACAGTTGGAATCTGTTTTTCAACCAACTGAACCGCATGGTGAATGGAGTTAGTTACAACTGTAATATTCTTATTAACCAATTCCTTGATTAAAAAAGCAGTTGTCGTTCCAGCATCAATAAAGATAACATCTTGTTCCTTGATAAGAGAGGCTGCTTTTTGAGCCAGTAACTTCTTCTCTTGAAGGTTTTTGACAGATTTTTCTTGGATGGTTTCTTCTTCCTGCAAGGAGTGAGGTAGTTCTGCTCCACCATGAACACGGCGAAGCTTGTTTTCCGCCTCCAACTCGTCCAAATCTCTTCGTACTGTCGATTCTGATGTTTCTAATAGACTAACCAATTTTTCTAGGGAAACTACATGATGTTGATTTAACTCCTCTAAAATCAGTTGCTTCCGCTCAGTTTTTAACACCAAACCACCTCCTGTTATCGTTTACACTATTCATTCTAGCACATTCTCTACCAAAGTCAAGCATTTTTTATCATTTTCTTTCAAATTCTATCATTTTTCTTATTTCCAAAATTTTTATTGCAAGATAAGTGGCTTTATGGTAGACTATTTGAGTAAGTATTGGAAGATTACTCAAGAGGCTTAAGAGGCCGTGTTGGAAACGCGGTAGGCGTGTAACAGCGTGCGTGGGTTCGAATCCCATGTCTTCCGTAGAAAAAAGAAAAACTGCACCTCAATGCAGTTTTTTTATCGTTCTAAGAACAATATCTAGAAATGAAAGGCTGAGTTACTCTAACTATCACATTACATTTTTCTGTATCCTTCCCTATCCTAATTCATAAAAAAACAAGTAGTTTATTTTGACTACTTGTTTTTCTTTTAAATCTAAAGATTAGATATTGCTTTTATCTTTTTTATCTGAAGATTTGTCTGTTGATTTATCAGTGGATTTGTTTGAAGATTTATCAGAAGACTTGTCTGTTGATTTATCATTAGACTTCGTTGAGTTTTTACGGACAATTTTATCATAACCTTCTGTATCATCAAGCAACTCTGTCGCCAAAGTACGGTAATCTTCTTGAGAAATCAGCCAGTTTCCATCCTTATCCTTTGTTAATTTGATTTCAGTATCAAAATCACCAGTAGTGAAAGGTGTATGAGCTAAGTTAGGGTCAACGTCACTGTAGGTTGAGAAATCTTTCTTGAATAGATGCTCAAAAATCCAGTAAGAAACCAATGTTTGGTAACGCTTGATGTCAACGTTTGAACCAGCTTGATTGTATTTACCTAGGTTATCAACACCTCCAATAAGAGTAGTGAGAACTTCCCTTGTAGATGAAGCCAATCCTTTAGAGTGTAACTTCTTAGAGTTGAAAGTAACAGTCGCTGTATTTCCTGATTCATCAACCTTCACGTCTTTAACAGTGTAAGAACCGATATCTTGATATAATCTACGTCTCATCTTCAAGAAACCTGAAATGGTTTCTTCTGGAGTTTCTACAGGGAAATCTTTGTGCCATTGTACTGAGTAGGTAGACGCAGGTGAAAGCCCTTCTTCTTTGATTTTTTCACTTGTTTGTACAGCAAATACTGCCTCAGTCCATTTTTCATAAGTGTCGCCATAAATCTTCTTAAATCGAGCAGAGTCGCTAGTAAGAACTGAGTCTAAGAGAATCTCAGCATCTTTTGTAACTTTTTCTTTAACTTCTGCTGCTTCATCTTTCTTCTCAACTTGTTCTGTATTCTCCTTGTTATCAGAAGAAGCTTCAGATGACTGATTAGAAAATACAGAACATGCACCCAAGACAACCGTCGAAAGTGCTAAGATACTTAGTAACTTGATCTTTTTCATGTTTCACCTCATTATGAAAATTTACTCTTGGAGACCACCTCCAAGCAGATTTGTTTAGAAAAACACTGGGTTTATCTAACGGAGAATGGGGGATTCGAACCCCCGCGCCAGTTACCCGACCTAACGATTTAGCAAACCGTCCTCTTCAGCCTCTTGAGTAATTCTCCACTAACACACTAGAATAAATAGGATACAACGAAGGATACAATTTGGAAAAAATCTACTGTATACCTGTTCATAATGGAGCCGGTGGGAGTCGAACCCACGTCCAAACACCTGCCAACATATTTGTCTACAACCATAGGTTATGTATTGTTTTAACAGTCCCTCGACACATAACTCAAGCCTAGGAACTGCGAGTCTATTAATCTCTTATCAAACCACTAGACAAGGCTTGATCGTATCTCGCTAATCATAAGACCTGTCATTGAACACGAGCAATCCAAACCAGGTCACGCCTGCTGGTTTTTAGGCAGCTAGAGCGTAAGAAGTGTTATTTTTTGCAGTTATATTTAACTGAGCGTTTACGTCGCCACACGGGTTGCAAAATATGCCTCATAATGCCTGTCGAATCCGTAACGACCCCAGGATGTTAGAACTATTATAACCTATCTTCAAAAAAAATGCAAAATCAAGCCAATTCTTTAGAACAGATACGTTTTCAAAGCATCTGATAAAGCTTGATAACCGGCTACACTTAGATGGAGGCCATCCGTTGTATAGGCTGATTGAAGTTGTCCTTTTGAATCTGTCAAACTATCATAAATCGGCACAAAATCTACCTGCATATAGGCGGATGCTAGAGCCTCATAGGCTTGATTCCATTCTCTAATCTTTTCATTGGTTCGGATATAAACAGTCTGTTTGTATTCTTCTCCTTCATTGACCGGTAGAATCGAAAGGAGCTTTATTTGTGACAGCGGATAATCTCGGGCAATCGATTGGATTACACCTTCAAGATTATCCAAGGCTTCATTCATGGGAATATCTTTTCCAATATCATTTGTCCCAATTAGGAGAACAATTTGATCGACAGCATCACCATAAAGATGGGCATCCAAATTCTCTAATAACAATCTCGTCTGGTAACCTCGGATGCCTCGATTAACAATCGTCTTGGCAGTCCCGAGTAACTCTTGCAAAGGGTAGTATTCTACAATCGAATCGCCGATAAAAATCATATCTGGTTCTAAAAGAGAAATCTGATTGAGTTCACGATACTTGGTTTGAATCTTTGCTTGCTCTTTTAGAAGCCAATTTTCTAATAACTGTACTGCCACCTTATCCCTCTTTCTCTAACCACTTTTCTAGAATCTGATAAACGCCCCCTTGGCTGTTAGCTGGAGCTAGGGCTGTTGCAACTGCCTTGGCCTCATCATCAGCATTTTCCATAGCATAGGCAATTCCAGCCATCTCCAACATCTCAACATCATTTTCGCTATCACCAAAAGCCATAATTTGTTCTGATGTCAAATCCCAGCGCTTGAGTAATTCTTCCAATCCCCAAGCCTTGTGAACCCCAGCCTGCAGGATATCGATACAGCCATAACCGCTAGAAACAGCCCTTACATGACCATCAAAGAGGTCATTGATTTCCTGCAAAACTGAACTAGAACGTTCTTCACCAACGACCATGCTCATCTTTAGAACTCCTCCAAAGAGATCAGCTTGCAAGTCTTCCACAAAATTCATTCGTTGATAGAATTTCTCAATCATCTCTGGTGTCATAAATTTTTCTAGGTCTGTAAAAACAGTCCCTTCCTTGACAAAACTCCCGTTCATACAAGTGACGACGAACTGATCTCGACACTCTCTCCCTTTAAAATGAAGGAGAGCCTTGTCAACCATAGCATCATCCCAAGTCTGGGCCTGAAGTAATGTATCATACTCAAATATCCGAGCACCGTTAGCAACAACCAAGATCACTCTACTCGCCAAGTGTTCTAGTAATTGCCTCATACGGTGAACTTCATTCCCGGTCGCAATGACAAAACGGATATTCCTTTGATCCAGCTGATCTAAAATCCTTTCCAAGCGGGGCAGATCTAGCTGCCCCCTCGGGTCTAGCAAGGTTCCATCCATGTCTGTTGCAATTAATTTAATCGTCATCATATCTCCTTTAGGGCGAGTACCTACCACTTCAACCCTACATGTTCATTCATTTCTTTATAGGCCGTGTCAATTCGTTCCTTGGTCGCCTCGTCCAACTTGTCACGGTGACTGCCTCCCTCGATGAAGTCCTCTAGGATATAGGTCTGATAGAGGAAGAGCGGATAACCTTCTGGAGAGTAAGTCCCTTTGGGTGTTCGATTGACCCAAGTAGGATGCGCTTTGGCCGTTTCAATCCTAGTCTTGCCATCTTTTTTCTTAATGGTCACATCCATGAGAACACCGCGCTCCGTCCACTTGGCATTTTCCTCATCTTGCATGGTTTCAATGCGCTGGTTTGAGAGGAAATTTCCCATGGAGTAGATGATCAGTTTTTTGTCACCATCTTTTTCAACTGTTTCAGCAGGTTCAACGACGTGAGGATGCCCTCCAAAGATAATATCAGCTCCCCAGTCAATCATCTTGTGGTACAGTGTTTTCTGTTCTTCCGTTGGTTCTAGCTGGTACTCAATTCCCATCTGAGGCATGATGACAGTAATATCCGCCTCCTTCTCAGCACGCTCGATTTCTGCCTTCATCTTATCTTCATTCAAATCAGAAAGATAGCGATTATAGTCCTCTTGAGAGATATACTGCTCAATGCCATTAAAACCGTAGGAATAGGCCAGGAGAGCTACCTTGATACCATTGACTTCCTTGATGACTATAGGGGCTTGGTCACGGGATTCATGTGTGTAGACTCCGATGGGTGTCATTCCTGCCTTTTCAATAGCTTGAGCTGTTGAAACCACTCCCTCAATTTGAGAATCCAAAATGTGATTATGAGCCAAGTCTAGAACTTGGTAGCCTGCATCCTTGATTGCATCCATGACTTCCCCTGGTGCATTAAAGAGAGGATAACCTGCCAAATAGTGGTCCTTGTTCACCGTTCCTTCAAAGTCACCAATTACTAAATCAGCTTGCTTGAGCCAAGGTTTTACATACTCAAAATTTTCATGGAAATCATAGGTTCCATCTTCTTTAAGAGCTGTTCGGTAGATGGGGATATGGTAGAGAAGGTCACCATTTGCCATGATACGTGCCGTCGTTTCACCAGACTGATTTTCCTTGGATTGACTGGAAGTACTTGCAGAATCAAGAGTTTGATTACTAGGACTCGTTCCCTTACTACCTTGTACTGCTCGAACTAATAAGTTTCCCCCCATGGATAAGGCAACTGCAAGCAATAACACAATAATAAACTGGGCATTGGTCCAGGATTTATAATTCCGAAAGAAATCCACACTAGTTCTCCACACTCCATAAAGAGAGCCCTGAGACCGTCTATCTTGTCGCTTTTCCATCTTTATTCCCCCTTGCCTTTTGGTGCAAGTCTTTTCTTTTATTATACCACAGACAAAAGAGGAATACCGTTTATTATATTATTTTTTAGGAACTTCTGCGACTTTCTTTCTCGCCTATTTTGTGTTATCATGTAGAGGTAATGAAAGGAGAGAAAATGTCTGCAATAGAACGTATTACAAAAGCTGCTCACTTAATTGATATGAACGATATTATCCGCGAGGGGAATCCAACTCTTCGCGCAGTTGCTGAGGAAGTTACTTTCCCACTGTCTGACCAGGAAATCATCCTTGGCGAAAAGATGATGCAATTCCTCAAACATTCCCAAGATCCTGTTATGGCTGAGAAAATGGGG
Source organism: Streptococcus oralis (assembly GCF_023110055.1). Classification (GTDB taxonomy): domain Bacteria; phylum Bacillota; class Bacilli; order Lactobacillales; family Streptococcaceae; genus Streptococcus; species Streptococcus oralis_BY. The sequence goes on from NZ_JALDVG010000001.1 coordinate 841,519, forward strand.
CTCCGCGGTGGTGTTGGGCTGGCTGCTCCCCAACTCGATATTTCAAAACGCATTATCGCTGTTTTAGTGCCAAATATTGTGGAAGAAGGTGAAACTCCACAGGAAGCCTACGACTTGCAAGCTGTTATGTACAATCCAAAAATCGTCTCTCACTCTGTTCAAGATGCTGCTCTTGGCGAAGGAGAAGGTTGCCTTTCTGTTGACCGAAACGTACCTGGCTATGTTATTCGCCATGCCCGCGTCACTGTTGATTACTTTGACAAGGACGGCGAAAAACACCGTATCAAGCTCAAAGGTTACAACTCTATCGTTGTCCAACATGAAATTGATCATCTAAACGGAATCATGTTTTACGATCGTATCAATGAAAAAGATCCATTTGCTGTTAAAGATGGTTTACTGATTCTGGAATAAAGAAAATCCCGTTGCAAGACGGGGTTTTGTGTTATAATAGAGGCATGAAAACAAATGATATTGTCTATGGCGTCCACGCCGTTACAGAAGCCCTCCTTGCAAACACTGGAAATAAACTCTACCTCCAAGATGATCTCCGAGGTAAGAATGTTGAGAAAGTCAAGGAACTGGCTGCTGAGAAAAAGGTCTCCATCTCTTGGATCTCAAAAAAATCCCTGTCTGAAATGACCGAAGGCGCTGTCCACCAAGGTTTTGTTCTACGAGTGTCCGAATTTGCCTATAGCGAGCTGGATCACATCCTTGTCAAAACACGACAAGAAGAAAATCCACTTCTGTTGATTCTGGATGGTCTAACTGACCCTCACAACTTAGGCTCTATCTTAAGGACTGCTGATGCGACCAATGTTTCAGGTGTCATCATTCCCAAGCACCGTGCTGTCGGAGTGACTCCTGTCGTTGCCAAAACGGCCACAGGTGCTATTGAGCATGTACCGATTGCGCGAGTTACCAACCTCAGTCAAACCCTAGACAAACTCAAGGCTGAAGGCTTCTGGACCTTTGGAACGGATATGAACGGTACTCCTTGCCACAAGTGGAATACAAAAGGGAAAATCGCCCTCATCATCGGAAATGAAGGAAAAGGCATCTCGAGCAACATCAAAAAACAGGTCGATGAGATGATTACCATTCCCATGAATGGACATGTTCAAAGTCTCAATGCAAGTGTTGCTGCAGCCATTCTCATGTACGAAGTTTTCCGAAACCGACTATAAAAAAAGTTTCCAATCACTTGATTGGAAACTTTTTTCTTAACTATGTTCGGTGATAAACTTGTAGGCTTCTTGACCAGCGATGGCTCCATCTCCAACTGCTGTTGTCACTTGGCGAAGATCTTTTTGGCGAACATCTCCAACTGCAAAGATACCGTCAACGGCAGTTTTCATGTGATTATCTGTCACAATCCAGCCTGCCTGGTCTTGGATATTCAATTCTTTAACAAAATCGCTAACAGGATCCAAACCAACATAGATAAAGACACCACCGAAGGCTTGTTCTGTTACTTGACCTGTTTTCACATTTTCAAATACGACAGATTCTACTCGGTTTTCACCTTTGATTTCCTTGACAACAGAATCCCAGATAAAGTTGACTTTCTCATTTGCAAAAGCACGGTCTTGCAAAACCTTTTGGGCACGAAGTTCATCTCGGCGGTGAACAATGGTAACAGTCTTGGCAAAGCGAGTTAAGAAGAGGGCTTCTTCTACCGCTGAATCTCCACCACCGACTACGAGCAAGTCTTGGTCACGGAAGAAAGCTCCATCACAGACCGCACAGTAAGAAACACCTCGACTGTTCAGTTCTTCTTCTCCGGGAACTCCCAAAAGACGGTGTTTTGACCCAGTTGCCACGATGACAGTACGGGTTTCGTAAACTTGATCATCAGTGATTACCTTCTTAAAGTCACCCTTGTCTTCAATATTTTCAACATAGCCATAAAGATGCTCCACTCCAAGGTTTTCAAGTGGTTCAAACATCTTTTCAGCCAATTCAGGTCCACTGATATTAGCATAACCTGGATAGTTTTCAATATCAGATGTGTTATTCATTTGCCCTCCTGGCAGACCACCTTCAATCAAAGCCACTTTCAGATTGCTTCGAGCAGCATATAAGGCAGCGGTCATTCCCGCAGGTCCAGCACCGACAATAATCGTATCGTACATTTCGATTCCTTCTTTCTTGTTGTAACTATCTTTATTCTAACTCATTCTTGCTAGTCACGCAAGGATTATGCCTTGAAAACCAAGAGCAAACTCATGACGGCAAAGGATAATACCGGAACGACCAAAACTCCAATCATAATCATATCATAGAGATGAGCTTGGCGAGCTTTGGCTGTCTTGTCCACACCAGACATGGCTCTCAACCCAATCCAAATCCCCAGAAAAATCACGACAAGGATGGCCGTTAAGATCAAACTCTCGAAATACAAAGAAAATAGATGCAGTAGCATGATCTCTCTCGTTTCTATCTTTTTTAAAGAGTAAACTCAGCTAGTCCAACTAACTGAGTTTTCCTTTTTTCTATTATATCAAATATAAGTCCGTTTGTAACTAGCGAAGAATTCTTTTGTTCGTTCTTCTTTCGGATGATTGATGATTTCATCCGGGGTGCCGGACTCGATGATTTTTCCTTTATCTAGGAATAAAACCTTGTCTGCCACTTGGGCTACAAAAGACATATCGTGACTGACCAAAATCATGGTCTGACCTGACTTGGCAGCATCAGCAATAGACTTTTCTACCTCACCGACCAATTCTGGGTCGAGGGCTGAAGTGGGTTCGTCCAAGAGCAAGACATCTGGTTTCATAGCAAGCGCACGCGCGAGGGCAACCCGTTGCTTTTGCCCACCTGATAAGTGGCGAGGGTAATGGTTTTCACGGTCAGAAAGACCAACCTTGGCCAACTCTTCCTTAGCGATTTTTGTTGCTTCCTCGTCCGATAATTTTTTAACGACAATCAAACCTTCCTTGACATTGTCAAGAGCAGTTCGGCGTTCAAACAAATTAAACTGTTGGAAAACCATGGACAACTTGCGACGAAGGGTTAGGATCTCTTCTTGGCTAATCTGCGAAAAATCAACTTTAAAATTGTCAATCTGAATCGTTCCACTATCTGGAGTTTCAAGGTAGTTCAAACTACGAAGAAAGGTTGATTTCCCAGCTCCAGATGAACCAATCAAAGCCACTACCTCACCTTTTTGAATATCCAAGTTCAGATGATTCAAGACTGTCTGTCCTGAAAAGGATTTGCTTAAATTCGAAATCTTAATCATTAACGAAGGTCTCCTTTCACATCTGTAGACACTGTATCCGGTGCTGAGATAGCCATTTTTCTCTCGATGAAACGGCCGAGGCTTTCAATTCCGATATTGACTACCCAATAGACAAGGGCTACGGAGATGAAACGTTCAAAATAGCGATAATCAGCTCCACCTAAAATCTGTGCTTGGGCAAAGACCTCCACAACACCTGCGCTAAAGGCTAGAGAAGTTCCCTTGGTCAAACCGATAAGGGAGTTGATCAAAGTCGGTGTCGCCACAACGGCCGCATTTGGAATAATCACACGACGATAAACTTGAGCTCGAGTCATACCCAGACTACGCGCCGCCTCAATCTCACCTGGATTAACAGAAAGGATAGCTGCACGAATCGTTTCACTTGCATAAGCCGCCTCATTAAAAGCAAAGGCCACAATCGCAAAAAGTGCCGCTGGAATCGCATTGATATTGAGACCAGTTCCCCATTGTTGGTTGATAGCTTTCAGTGCCAAAGGAATTCCGTAGTAGGTCAACATAAGTTGAACTAGGATTGGGGTACCTTTTAAGAAGCTGACGAAAAAGGCTTGCAAGGGATATAAAATCCTAACACGATTGATCTTAACAATGGCAAAAATCAGGGCAAGTAGCAAACCAAAGAGTGCACCTCCAAGCGTCAACATCAAGGTTGTAGGCAGTTGTTGGACAATCCTTGGAATTCCATCAAAGACCGAACGCAAACTAAAGAGCTTACCATCCGGAATGAGTTGCATCAAACTTTGGTACCAATCTGATGCTAAAAATGTTGTAACAGTCATAAAAACATCCTCTCCTGATAATGATTCATTCTATCATACTTCTGCTCGCAAGCAAATTATTTGCTACGGGCTACTCAGACTTTGTCTATCTTCTAGTTTATCACACTTTAAAACAGGGAGGCTATATATTTTACCTATCAAGGAGATAAATAAAAACTATCTCAAACCTAAGTTCTCATAGGGTTTTCTATAGCCGATTTGTTTAACAGCACCATTCTCCACCAAAATTGGACGTTTCAATAACATCCCATCACTCGCTAGAAGCTTGGCTGCTTCTTGTTTTGACAAACTTCCCACCTTATCTTTCAAGCCCAGTTCACGATATTTGATCCCGCTGGTATTGAAAAATTGTTTCACTTCAAAACCGGAAGTTTCCAACCAGTTTAAAATCACGTCTTCACTTGGGGTTTCTTCTACGATGTGGACATCTTGGTATTCCAGTCCAAGTTGATCTAATTCATTTTTTGCTTTCTTACAAGTTGAACATTTTGGGTATTCGATAAATTCTAACATCTTCTTTTCTTTCTATTCTTTATTTTCTTGAAATGCTGCACCTTCATGTTGCAAGAGCCAGGCTTTCTTTTCGACTCCCGATGCATAGCCTATCAAGCGATTGCCTGACCCTAGCACACGATGACAGGGAACGAGTATGGACCAAGGATTGCGCCCCACTGCTCCGCCAATTGCTTGGGCAGAAGCTACTTGCAAGTCTTGCGCTATTTGTCCATAAGTCACTGTCTGACCATAAGGAATAGCCTGTAAATAAGTCCAGACTCGCTTTTCAAAATCTGTTCCAATAGGAGCCAAAGGTAAGTCTGATAGATCCTGAACACTGCCTTCGAAATAGGTATCTAAATAGGAAATAACCTGGTCTAGGACAGGATGTTTCTTAACTACTTCTATACTATCTCCAGCGATTCCCCTCTCAAAATGAGTTTGATCCTGTACCCAAATTCCATACAGATATTGCTTGTCAGCAACTAAGGATAAGGTTCCAATTGGCGACAGATAGAGCATTTTTGCGTACTTATTCTGATTCATTTTTTTAATTTCTGATAGGCCAAACGTTCCCCATCAACTGGAACTTTACCAACCTGTTGGAAGCCTAGCTTTTCAAAGATATGCTGCATAGCCTTGTTTTCTGCATGCGTATCTGAACGAAAATCTAGATAATCAAAACCTTCAATCAAGCCTTCTAGGAAAGTCTGAGCAACACCTTGTCCTTGGACATCTGCTGCAACAGCGATACGGTGAAAGACCAGATATTCTGATTCTCCCCCCTGCCAACTCCCTTCATAAATGGCTTCATAGGATTTCTCTGGGCTCTTGGTCACAGCAGCATAAGCTAGCAGTTCTCCTTCTTCCAAGGCCACATAAGCTTGACCTGAGATGATATCATCGATAATGATGTCGGCATTTGGATAGCCATTTTGCCACTGGTCACTACCGGACTTGGCTAAGCACTTTTTAGCATCCTCCATCACCTGCATAATCGCATCTACTTCGTTTGGAAAAGCTAAACGAATCTCCATCTTTTCCCCTCATTTCTAATTATTTTCTCTCATCATAGCATAATTTAAAGCTTTCTACAAGCAGTTGAAACTTGACTTTTGTTTTTTATTATTTTATAATCTAGTTATCAAAACTAGATAAAAAGGAGTTGGAAATGAATTCTAACTTTTCCTACCCAAAATGGGAAGACATTCCAAATATTGACCTCTATCTGGATCAGGTTTTGCTTTATGTCAATCAAGTCTGTGCCCCTATCTCTCCAGATAAAGACAAGGGACTAACAGCATCCATGGTCAATAACTATGTCAAACATGGTTACCTGACAAAGCCAGACAAGAAAAAATACCAACGCAGACAGATTGCCCGTTTGATTGCCATCACCACTCTCAAGTCTGTCTTTTCGATCCAAGAAATCGCTCAGACCCTCAATACTCTGCAAACTCAAGCGAGCTCAGACCAGCTCTACGATGCTTTTGTAGACTACATGAACCATGGGATTGATCCAGAAAATCCTATTATCCAAACTAGCTGTCAAACGGTTAAACTCTATCATCAAACTCTAGACTTAATCCTTATCAAAGAAGAGGAGGAAATCCAATGAATACCAGTCTAAAGCTCAGTAAAAAACTCAGTTTTGGAGAGGAGATTGCCAATAGCGTGACCCATGCTGTGGGTGCCGTTATCATGCTCATCTTGCTCCCTATTTCATCCACCTATAGTTATGAAGCACACGGATTTTTATCATCTTTTGGTGTTTCAATCTTTGTTATCAGTCTCTTTCTCATGTTCCTCTCGTCAACCATTTACCACTCTATGGCCTATGGTTCGACCCACAAATACGTCTTGCGAATCATCGACCATTCTATGATTTATGTGGCTATCGCAGGCTCTTATACGCCGGTCGTATTGACTTTGATGAATAACTGGTTTGGCTATCTGATTATTGCCATTCAGTGGGGAACGACCATCTTTGGCATCCTCTATAAAATCTTTGCTAAAAAGGTCAATGAGAAATTCAGCCTTGCCCTTTACCTGATCATGGGCTGGTTGGTTCTGGCTATCATTCCTGCCATTATCAGTCAAACAACACCAATTTTTTGGAGTCTCATGGTAACTGGCGGACTCTGTTATACAGTTGGAGCTGGATTTTACGCTAAGAAAAAACCTTATTTCCACATGATCTGGCATCTCTTTATCTTAGCTGCGTCTGCACTTCAGTACATCGCCATTGTTTATTACATGTAAAAAAGTTGAGAATTTTTTCTCAACTTTTTTCTTTACACATATTGATAAAATACTGGTGCAAGCCAACATCATCTGTCAATTCTGGATGAAAAGAAGTTACCAGCATATTTTTTTCTTGGGCTGCAACGATTTGATCATCAACTGTTGCTAAAACTTCCACACCCTCTCCAACACTGCTGATAATCGGTCCACGGATAAAAGTCATGGGAATCTGACCAACTCCCTTACATTCTGCCTCTGTATAGAAACTTCCTAGTTGGCGCCCATAAGCATTGCGCTCAACCACTATATCCATGGTTCCAAGATGACTTTCTTCCTGAGAAGTGATTTCCTTAGCCAGCAAAATCAAACCCGCACAGGTCCCAAAAACGGGTAATCCAGATAGAATGGCTTCTCGGATGGGAAGCAGCATGTTCTGGTCGCGCAAGAGCTTGCCCATGGTTGTAGACTCACCGCCAGGTAATATCAAACCCACCAAGTCACTCTGATGTTGTTGAAAATCATGCAAATTTCTGATTTGGACACTAGCGACTCCTAGTTTATCTAGCACTTTTTCATGTTCTGCAAAGGCGCCTTGCAAGGCTAGTATTCCGATTTTCATCTATTTTCCTCGCTCAGCCATAAGAATTTGGATTTCATTCTCATTGATACCAACCATGGCTTCCCCTAGATCTTCAGAGATTTGAGCCAGAATTTGGGGATTTTGGTAGTTGGTTACGGCCTTAACAATAGCACTTGCTCGTTTAACAGGGTCGCCTGATTTGAAAATACCTGAACCAACAAAGACACCCTCTGCCCCCAATTGCATCATCAGCGCAGCATCTGCTGGTGTTGCAACACCTCCAGCTGCGAAGTTTACAACTGGCAATTTTCCATGTTCATGGACGTATTGGACCAATTCTACAGGGACTTGCAAGTCCTTGGCAGCCACATAAAGTTCATCTTCGCGTAGATTTTGAATGCGGCGAATTTCCTGATTCATCATACGCATATGGCGAACGGCTTGAACGATATCACCTGTACCCGGTTCTCCTTTTGTCCGAATCATAGAAGCTCCTTCAGCGATACGACGCAAGGCTTCACCCAAATCCTTAGCTCCACAGACAAAAGGAACTTGGAATTCTTTCTTGTCCACATGGAAACGGTCATCAGCTGGAGAAAGCACTTCACTCTCATCGATATAGTCAATCTCAATAGCCTCTAAAATCTGAGCTTCAACAAAATGCCCGATTCTGACCTTGGCCATCACTGGAATGCTGACAGCTTCTTGGATTTCCTTAATCATCTTTGGATCACTCATACGGGAAACCCCACCAGCTGCACGAATATCAGCTGGAATTCGCTCCAAGGCCATGACAGCTGTCGCACCAGCAGCCTCTGCGATACGAGCCTGTTCAGGGTTCTGCACATCCATGATAACACCGCCCTTAAGCATCTGCGCCAAGTTTTTATTTAGTTCATAACGATTTTCAGTCATTTCTTAATCCTCATCATTTGTATTGGTAGCTACTATTTCATTTTAAGCCAGATTAGAATGAAGTACAAGATAGAAAAAGGATGATTGTCTGGGTACAGTAATGTAAAAAACTATCTGACCTTAATTTAAGGCCAGATAGCTCAGCTATTGTTATTTTTCAGCTGTAAGTGCAGCCATTGTAATGTAGTTGTATGGTTTGTTGAAATGTGGCAAGAAGAATAGGTCTGTCAAAGCCAATTTATCAATGGTTACATGCTCTTGGATAGCAAGTGAGAACATGTGGATTCCCATGCTGATAGCAGAATCGTGTGAAACCATTTGCGCACCAAGGATTTCGCGGCTGTCTTTGTCAAAGACAATCTTGATGGCAACTTCGTGGTTGTCATGTTTGATAAATTCTGGTTTTTGAAGATCGTTAAATCCAGTTTCAGTTGCATTATAGCCTGCAGCTTTGGCTTTTTCAAGAGTCAAACCAGTTGAAACCATGTGAAGACCGTAGATTGAAATACCGTTTGATCCTTGAACTCCGATTCCTTCCAATTCATGTCCACAAGCGTTATAAGCACCAACGATACCAGTACGTACAGCGTTAGATGCAAGAGCGATGTAGCTTGTATCTTTACGTGCATTGTCATAAACAGTTGCACAGTCACCAACAGCGTATACACCTGGGATAGATGTTTCTTGTTTCTTATCTACAAGGAAGGCACCATTGCGGAAGAGTTCAATCTTACCGTCAGCAAGAGCTGTATTTGGACGGAAACCAACAGCAAGAACCACCATATCTACATCAAATGTTTCTTTGTCTGTTACCAAGCGTTCAACTTTACCATCACCTTGGATGGCTTTAACTGTTTGACCAAGAGCCAAGCGGATGTTGTGGTCTTCCAAGTTCTTCGCCATCATTTGAGTGAAGTCTTTGTCATAGTAGCCGTTCAAGACAGTGTCTACGATATCGACAAGCACTACTTCTTTTCCAAGACGCTCGAAAGCTTCGGCAAGTTCTACACCGATGTAACCACCACCAACAACGGCAATGCGCTCAAGGTGTTTGCTCTTGTCTTCAAGTTTTTCAATAACTTCTTCAGCGTTCTGGTACAATTTAACAAATTGTACATTTTCAAGAGTCGCTTTGAATTCGCGGTTGCCCTTAACGATTTCAACACCTTCGATTGGAGGCAAGATTGGAGTTGAACCAGTTGCAAAGATCAATTTATCATAAGACTCTTTGTGCTCTTTTCCTTCAACTTCTGCAGTCACAACTTTGTTATCGTAGTCAATTGAAAGAACTGGTGAGTTCATGTAAACTTTAGCACCTTTTGCTTCCAATTTTTCTTTATCAGAGTAGAAGAGGCCTTCTGGGCCATCAATTTGTTCCCCGATCCAAAGCGCCATTCCACAACCAAGGAATGAAATATTTGAGTTTTGGTCAAACACTACGATTTCGTTCTCATGTCCGAAGTTGTCCAACATGGTATTAATACAAGCTGTACCAGCGTGGTTAGCACCAACTACAACAATTTTACTCATAGAAAAATTCCTACCTTTAATTTTTGATTTACCTTCCTAGTATATCATTTACTGTTAGCGTTTACAAGGCATTTGCTCAGAATTCTCTTTTTTTCAGAAAAAAATACACTTAACATTGATAAATCTAATTTTTCTATCGTTTTCATATTAATTTTGAGCATATTTCTTGACTTTTTGTCAAAATTCATTTGTGAAAACGCTGACTTTATGATATGCTAGATACATGGAGAGAAAATGTAAGGGGTTTAATTTTTCTTTAACGACCTTATATTGAATGATTTCCTATAAAGAGAAAGGAGCTGGTAGCTTGCCTCTTCATTCACGTTCTGAACGGCTAATGGGAACAACTATCACGATTTCATTAGTAGATGAACAGGCTGATTGCCTACTTCAAGGAGCCTTTGATTTGCTCAAGGAACTCGAATACCGTTTTAACGCCAATAGTCAAGAATCCGAACTGATGGAAATCAACTACCAGGCTGGAATTGCACCTGTTAAGGTTCATCCTGACCTATTTGAACTGATTGCTCTTGGACTGGAGCATAGCCTAGCTCCATCTAGCCATCTCAATATCAGTATTGGTCCCTTGATTCAAACCTGGCGAATCGGATTTGCAGATGCACGGCTTCCAGACTCTAAAGAAATCGAAGCTGTCTTGCCTCTAGTTGACCCGCATTTTATCAAGTTGGATCCGACTAGCTCTACTGTCTTTTTAGAGAAGAAAGGAATGAAGCTTGATTTAGGTTGTTTAGCTAAGGGCTATAGTGCAGATAAGGTTGCCCAGTATTTAAAAGCACACGGTGTCACCTCTGCCTTGATCAATCTCGGAGGAAATATCCTCACCATCGGGAATAACCAAGCCAAAGAAGGGAAAGCCTGGCAGATTGGGATTCAAGATCCGCGAAATCCTCGTGGCAATCATCTCCTAACCATTCCTGCTTCTAACAAATCCGTTGTCACTTCAGGTATCTATGAACGCCACCTGACAGTAGATGGAAAAGACTATCACCATATCTTTGATAGTAAGACAGGATTCCCTGTCGAAACCGATCTCGCTAGCCTAACGATTATCTCTGATAAATCCGTTGATGGTGAGATATGGACAACACGCCTTTTCGGAGAGCGAAGCGCTTCTATCCTCTGGCAAGTCGAAAGTATAGATGGTATTGAAGCCATCCTCATCGACAAAGAAGGACGCCTTGCTTGTTCTTCAGGCCTTCAAAATTGTATTATGTAAAAAGAGAAAGGAAATCTCATGCTAAAACTTATTGCCATTGTTGGAACGAACTCTAAACGTTCTACAAACCGCCAATTGCTCCAATACATGCAAAAACACTTTGCTGATAAAGCTGAAATTGAACTCGTTGAAATCAAGGATATCCCTGTTTTCAACAAACCAGCAGATAAGCAACTTCCTGCTGACATTCTTGAAATTGCAGCTAAAATTGAAGCATCCGATGGTGTCATCATCGGTACCCCTGAGTACGACCACTCTATCCCTGCAGTTTTGATGAGCGCTCTTGCTTGGCTATCTTATGGTATCTACCCACTTTTGAACAAACCAATCATGATTACTGGTGCTTCATACGGTACACTTGGTTCATCTCGTGCCCAATTGCAACTTCGTCAAATTTTGAACGCTCCTGAAATTAAGGCAAATGTTCTACCAGATGAATTCTTGCTTTCTCACTCTCTTCAATCATTTAACCCAAGTGGTGACTTGGTTGACCTTGATGTTATCAAGAAATTGGATGCCATCTTTGATGACTTCCGTATCTTTGTGAAGATTACTGAGAAATTGCGCAATGCACAAGAATTGCTTCGCAAAGATGCTGAAGAATTCGACTGGGAAAATTTGTAAGATAGGAGACCGAAAGAATGAAATTTGTTGGACTTGTTGGATCAAACTACGATCAATCATATAACCGCAAACTCTTGGAATTTATCCGTCGTAATTTTAAATTCAAATTTGAATTAGAAGTCCTTGAAATCGACGAAGTTCCAATGTTTAACCAAGACGAAAAATGGGACGAAAGCTTCCAATTGCGATTCTTGTACAACAAGATTACACGTGCTGATGGTGTCATTATCGCCACTCCTGAGCACAACCACACTATCTCAGCTTCTCTCAAATCTGTTCTTGAATGGCTTTCATACGAAGTTCATCCATTTGAAAACAAACCTGTTATGATTGTGGGTGCATCATACTACGACCAAGGAACTTCACGTGCCCAAGTTCACCTTCGTAAGATCCTTGACGCTCCAGGTGTCAATGCCTACACATTACCAGGTAATGAATTCCTTCTTGGTAAAGCCAAAGAAGCTTTTGATAACAATGGAAACATCACCAACGAAGGAACTGTTAAATTCCTTGAAACTTGCTTAGATAACTTTGTTAAATACGTAGGAGTCGTTTCGAAATTGAAAAAACCAAAACCAATCGAACCAGAAGACTTGGATTGTGGAAAACCAATTGCTACAACCATTACAGAAGTTGATCCTGACGATCCAGAATGGGTAGAAAAAGTTGCAGCAATCACTGGTGCTGTTTCTGGTGATACCTATGTCAAATTGGACCACGGTATCCTGACAGTTAACCAAATTGATATGTTCTTGAAAGCTATGCCATTTGAATTGACATACGCTGACGACAACAACCAATTCCTCTACTATAACAACGCTCACCAAGATCCAGACACCATGTTTGCTAAACGTGTACCACCTCAATCAGGTAGCCGTATGTCGACTGTTCATGGTTCTCTTCCACCAGCACGTATGAAGAATGTAGAGTGGGTTATCGGAACACTTCGCAACGGAAACCAAGAATACGTCCGTACGATCGTTCCAGGTTCTCCTGCAGGTGTCATCAACACACACAACTACCAAGCAATGTACTATCCTGATGGATCATACGCTGGAATCAATGAAATCGTCTTTAACTTCCAACCATGGCTTGACTGGTACCTAAAAGAGACTGGTCAACGTTTGGTGGGTGGTAGCGGACCATTTGCTCCTGCAGCTGGAGGTCATGGAGACGCCGATGCTACTTCTGGTGCTTCTGATTCAGGTGATGCTGGAGGCCACGGTGGTGACGCTGATGCTACTTCTGGTGCAAGCAACTAAGAAACCAAAAAGGAGCCATTTGGCTCCTTCTTTTTTATTGCAAAAGAAAAGGGGCTTGTAAATCATCTACAAACCCCTTACATTTTATGAGTTAGGATCATCTATACTACGGCCGTGTAACCCTTTTTCACGTTGTACTTGGCGTAGTTTTTCTGGTGTGACATCATTTCCTTCCTCGTCCACAATTTTAATTCCTTCAATGTGGTGACGAACAGAGCGACGATAGCCTTCGATGTACTCCTCACGAAGTTTAGCTTGTTCCACTTTTTCAGCAGAAGTTAAGCCTTCTGTTTTTTTCTTTTTGGCAAGCTCGTTGATGCGAGCGATTTTTTTCGGATCCATTTCTTCTCCTTTGTGATAAGATACAGTCCGTTTGACTGAGTTTATTTAGTATTGATTTGGTTAAAACGTGCGAGCTTAGCTGCTTTCTTGGTTAGTTGCGACAAGATTGCCAAACGATTTTGTCGAACAGTCTGATCTTCAGCCATTACCATGGTATTTTCAAAGAAAGCATCAATAACTGGGCTAAGCGCAAAGAGTTGTTCTAATTGCTGACTTACAGTCCCTGACAAAACAAGTGATTCTACGGCTTCTGCCAAGGCTTTCTCTTCTTCATTCTCAAAGAGAGCAGGATCAACAGTATCAGTTCCTTCGGCTTTTTCAGCCAAGTTGAAAGCACGAGAGAGGGATTCGACAGATGGTTTGAAGTCTTCTTTCTTACTTGCTTCGACAAGAGCACTTGCTACTTCCAGCATATCTGCCACAACAAAGTTTGAACTTGCAAGAACTGCTTCCTTGATATCTTTTGGAGTAGAACCCATCATCTTATCAACACGAGCCTTGATAAAGTCCATGACTTCTGCTTTATTTGCATAAGTCAAGCTATCAAATTTCAAACTGTAAAGGCTATCGATCAGCTCATCCATAGCAATGTGCCAACCAAAGGCATCCAAGATACGAACCACACCTTGGGTCGCACGACGAAGGGCATAAGGGTCATTAGAACCTGATGGAATCAAACCTACTGAGAAGAAACTCAAAATCGTATCCAATTTGTCTGCAATGGCTAGAATGGCTCCTACCTTACTCTCTGGAAGTTCGCCTTCGGCAGCTGTCGGCATGTAGTGTTCACGAATAGCAGCTGCAACTGCTGGAGTTTCACCAGCAAGAAGGGCATATTTTTCACCCATAATACCTTGGAGCTCATCAAACTCACCAACCATACCCGTCAACAAGTCAAACTTGTAAATAGCTGCTGCACGAGCTAGGTCAACTGTTTCATCCACTGACAAACCAGCTTTTTCTGCCAAGAGAATGGCAATCTGCCCTGTACGAATCATGTGTTCACGAAGGGAACCAATCTTTTCGTGGAAGGTGACATTGTTTAATTTTTCGACAAGGTCAGAAATGACCAATTTTTGGTCTTCACGCCAGAAGAATTCTCCGTCTTCCAAGCGGGCTACCAAGACTTTTTCATTTCCTTTGATGACATTTTCCAAATGCTCTGCGTTTCCGTTACGAACTGAAATGAAGTTTGGTAGAAGTTTACCGTCTTGATCACGAACAACAAAGTAACGTTGGTGTTCTTTCATCGAAGTCACCAAGACTTCTTCTGGAACTTCAAGGTATTTGGCATCAAAACTTCCCATAAAGGCAGTTGGGTATTCAACCAAGTTCAAGACTTCGTTCAGCAAGTCAGCATCAATTTCGATACGTACGTCATGTTCAGCTTCGATTGCCTTTATTTGGTCAACAATCATTTGCTCACGTTCACGAGGATCCGCAATTACAAACTGCTTACGAAGATCTTCTTCATAGCTCAATGCTGACTGAATCTTAGTTTCTTGTCCCAAGAAACGATGGCCACGGCTCACACGACCGCCCTTGATATCAAGGAAATCCAAGTCAAATTCTTCTTCATCTAAAAGAACAGTTAAAGTGTGTACAGGGCGGATATATTCAAAGGTGTTATTAGCCCAGTGCATGCTGACAGGGAAAGTTAGTGACTTCAAGACGTCTACTACACCTGGAACAATGGCTTCAACTGGTTGCCCCACTTCTTCCTTGGTAACATAGACATATTCTTCACCTTTGATTTCACGGAATTCAATATCTTCAACTGTCAAGCCTTTCCCACGGACAAATCCTTGAGCTGCTTTGGTGAAGTTTCCAGCACTATCCAAGGCAATTTTCTTTGCTGGACCCTTGAAATCTTCTGTCAAATCAGATTGCTTGTCTGCAAGCCCAGTCACACGAACAGCCAAACGACGTGGTGTTGAGAAGGTTTGAATGGCTTCAAAGGAAAGACGATTTTCTTTGAGGAAGGCTGCCATTTTTTCACCTAGTTGTTTTTCACTTGGAGTTACCACATAGGCTGGTAACTCTTCAAGACCGAGTTCTACTAATAAGTTTTTTGTCATGTTTTTTCCTTTACATTTTCTTCAATCTTTTTTGATATGCCCCTTAGGTACTGGGGATGTCGCTAACTAACTTTTGTGAGTCTGTAAGGAAATCTTATACCAAATAAACTAAGATTTCCAACAGTCTCATCAAAGTGGATTTAGCTGACTGATTTTTGAACCCAAGGTTTCAAAAATCCCCACATAACAGTACGGCGGTGCATATCCCTTTAGCAAGTCTTCGACTTGCCTTTAACGATTTTAGATCACAGTATTACTTACTATTCTGCATCTTCTGCTAGGAGTTTAGCTCGTGTTGCTTCATCCAAAAGTGGGTAACCTAGGCGTTTGCGTTCTGCGACAAAGGTTTTGGCTACGACACGGGCCAGGTTACGGATACGGGCGATATAGCCTGCGCGCTCAGTTACAGATACGGCACCACGCGCGTCAAGCAGGTTAAATGTGTGTGAACATTTGAGAACATAGTCATAGGCAGGGTGAACCAAGCCTTCCTCCAAAGCGCGTCCTGCTTCTTTTTCAAACTTATCAAAGTTTTCCAACAACATTTCTTGGTCCGAAATTTCAAACGAATATTTTGAGTGCTCGTACTCAGGCTGGATAAAGATTTCTCCGTATTTTACACCATCGGCCCACTCGATATCATAGACAGAATCCACTTCCTGAATATAAGAAGCCAAGCGTTCCAAACCATAGGTAACTTCCGCAGTCACAGGGCCAGTTGCCAATCCACCAACTTGTTGGAAGTAAGTGAACTGAGTGATTTCCATCCCATCAAGCCAAACTTCCCAACCGAGACCTGCAGATCCAGTCGATGGATTTTCCCAGTTATCCTCAACGAAACGAATATCGTGTTCCAAAGGATTGATACCCAATTTTTCCAAAGACTCAAGGTAAAGTTCCTGGATATTTGATGGAGATGGCTTCATAACCACTTGGAATTGGTGGTGTTGGTAAAGACGGTTAGGGTTTTCCCCGTAACGACCGTCAGCAGGACGACGTGATGGCTCTACATAAGCCGCATTCCATGGCTCAGGTCCGATAGCACGAAGGAAGGTGTAGGGACTCATGGTACCCGCACCTTTTTCATTATCATAAGCCTGCATAAGCATACAACCTTGGTCATTCCAAAATTGTTGCAAAGTCAAAATAATTTCTTGAAATGTTAATTTTTTGGACATGTTTTACTCCTTGTTATTAATTCTTGAGACTTTGGATACAAAAAGAACCGTGTCTTTGCTCCTAAGTCAAGTGACCTAGGGGCGTCTGAAACGCGGTTCCACCCTAATTTATTACTTCATTGTTTTTAAAAATACGACAGAAAGCGCCAGTTTCTTACCTTGTCCTACTTGGCTCCCACTATCCCAAGCTCGCTGAAGAACGCCATAAGACTTTCTTTCCTAACTAGTATTATAGCAGATTTTCTAGCTAGTGTAAACCAAAAAAGAGTCTGAAAACAAAGTTCCAGACTCATTTATCAGTAAAGCTTCAGAAACTCCTGTTTAAGGATGTCTTCTTGCTTTTGGTTTTTTGCCATGTAGATTTCTCTTGGCTTGTTTCAATGCTGTAATGGCATCTTTGACATCTTCTTGGCTCGCTCCTGGATCATTCAAGAGTTCCTGAGCTTCTTTAAAGGCTAGAAGATAAGCAGCTTTTTCTTTCTTATCTGCGTAGATAAATCTCGCATTCTTTTCTTGGAAAAGACGTTCATCCTTGACCAGTTTCTTTAGACTAGAGAAGTCTGTTGCCTTGCCATTCAGTTTACTTTTAGCTGTTGCTAGAGCAATGAGAGATTGGTCAATTTGATCCTGTTTGACTTTAGGGTCCACAGCGAGTAAAGCAATTTCTTGGAAGGCACGATCATAAGCTCGACGTACTTTTTCCTTGGCATTGGCATATCGTCCAGTTTTCGTCGTTGCATAGTAAGCTTTCATGGCTTCTTTTAAGGCTGCGACGTTCGAATCTTTTCCATCCAAAGCCTTACCAGCAGCTTCAAGACTAGCGAGAACTCCATCAATCAATTCTTGCTTCAATTTGCTTGACAAGGCTGACTGCGCCACTTGGAAAGCTTGATCATAAGCTCTTTTCTTATCCGCACTACTATTAAAGTAACGAGATGTTTCTACTAGTTCTTTTTGTTGATTTACCACAGCAAGCAAGGCCAACTTAGACACCACAGATAGACGCAAAGCATTATTTCGACCTGGCTGAACGAGTAATGAAACGAGATCTTCAAGGAGTTCATATCCAGTTGGCAAGGTGACTTGTACAGTATAACGGCCTGTAGCAACTTTCTTACCAAAGGCGTAGTGACCGTATTTTTCAGCAGGAAGAGTGATACTTGTCCCATCTTCTCCTTTCAGAACTACTGTAGTCGTCTTTGGAACGGCTTGATTGAAGGAAACAGATACCGGAGCATACTCTAGGAGATTTGCTAGGAAGGTAATGGTTTGGAAACTATTTTCTTCCGTCAGGTCAAACTCTTGGGACAAGGCACTGATAAATTTCAATTCTGTTCGGTCATAACTGAAAATTTCTGCCGTATAATGACCAAACTGTAAGAAATGAATCGCTTTTGACTTGTCGACATCGACATATTGTCCCTTGCTATTTTTGATTCGATAGACGTATAGGGTATCAATATCTTGGTTTGTTTTCGCATCCTTCAAGGCGATTTTCACTCGACCACTATTTTGATCGCGCACAAGTTCAGCAAGCGAGATATAGTCTACATTCCCTGCATAGTCCTCTACAAGATAGTAAATATTAGCCTTGTCAACATCCTTAGGAAGTGTATAACTACCATCAGCATTGGCCTTAATCAGATGGGTATTTTCAAACGCACGCGTTCCAGACTGGTCCTTTCCAGTTAGAACCATGGTCCCTTTTTGGTCAAATGGTGTGAGGTAGAAGACTTTTTCTGAAAGGATACCACCTTGACCAACGTCTTTTGGTTTGCGAGCTACGAATTCTTGGCTTCCATCTTTAAAACGAATATAACCACTTGTGATGACAGGTTTTTGAGTATCAATTTGAATTTTAAAGGTCGTGTATTGTTCTTTTGCTCCTGGAACGTCTGGTGTATAACTGATAACATAGTCATATAAACCATCCGCAACGGTATTACCATTAAAATCCTGACCTCTCCAAGCTGTATTATCTAGAATATAACTCTTCAGATTTCTACTGTCACCATCAAAATAATTCTTACGAAGATCCTTTGCATCGCCCTCCCAAATAGGATGTTCATGCTTGGTATCCGTAGCCGCATAAACTGTAGCCCGAAGATTTACAAGATTTCTCAAAGCAACCGTTTTGTATTCAACTAGGTCTTTGTTTCCATCATCGTTTGGAGAAATAGCAATACGGACATTCCCTTTTTCGTCCAACTGAAGAACATGCTTCCCTTCAGCATTTTGTTCGATTCCAAGAACGGTAATTCGTCGTCCTTGGCGTTGACCTTGAGAAACTAGAAGGTCATTTTGCAAAGTTGCGAGATAGGTGGCATCATTAGAGTAGTTAACGGCAGGATTTCCCTTGTCTACTTCTGTGTAAAATCCATTTTTTCCTTCTCGAACAAGGTTGTAAATTGGTTTTTCGACAGCAGGAAGATTTTGGAATTCACCTCGGAAGCCCATAAATGCAAGACTCACAATATCCCCATCATCTGCTGGATCTACAAAGCGAACGAACCCTTCAAGGAAATAGCCATTTGGCATTTGTTTGCTGAGTTGATCAGCAAATTTTCTGGCATCTACTTTAACGGTAACTGTTTGACTGCTGTGGGCTTTGACCGTCACTTCAGGCCAGACTGTCTCCGTTAGTTTTCGAGGTCGAAGGGTGAATTTCCCATCTTGGACATCATCTGTATTGGTATTCACTACCATCTTGAGAGTACGGTCAGTATCTGAAATATTGTGTACAGTGACCTTGAAAGTAAATTGATCTCCAACATTTCCTAATGTCACGCTTGGATAACCATTTTCACCCGTTACATAGAGGTCTGTTGACACTGCAGCAGCTGTATCCACAATACCAGAACCTTGCTGACGAGGAGAGGTATAAGTGCCTGTTTCCTTATTAACATGTGGTTTTGCAGTTGACATGATCAAGGCCTTGACAGTCTCTGATACTTGCTCAGGAGTCAATTCTGGATGGTGTTTTTGAAGGTATTCCTTAACCAGAACGGCAACACCCGTAACGTGAGGAGCCGCCATACTGGTTCCGCTGATACTACCATAGGTATTGTCGTTAAAGGATGAGTAGATATTGCCACCAGGAGCTGTCACGTCTGGTTTCAATTGTCCATCGGTAGTCACTCCCCAACTTGAAAAGTCAGATAACTGATTGGCTACATTAGAAGGGCGATTATCCATCTTGTCATTAAAAACAATCTTGTAGTTTCCTGATTTTAAGGCTTCACCATACTGTTTAGAAATAAATACAGAAGGAATTTTCTTTGCTTCATCATCAATAGCCATATTGATGTTTGCTCCTTCTACATTATTGTAGATCAAAGCACCAACTGCACCGTGTTTTCGTGCATTTTTGATCTTCTCTGAAAAGTTCATGGTTCCACGCTGAATGAGGGCAAGTTTCCCAGTTAAATCCAACTTCGCAAAGTCTTCTTCACGACCTAACCCTGCTTCAACGTATTCATACTCTTTTCCTTTTTCAAAGTCCTTATCTGCTTCAGGTTGATTATAATCAAATTTTCCGTTATGAAGACCGGCATTTCCCTCTAGACCTTTAACTTCAAAAACGGCTGTTGTCAATGTTTTATTGTTGACAGAAGCAACTGAAATCGAATCCTCAACAGTGGATGGATTTCCAACCAAGCCATAGTCTGGGTTTTCAGCTAGCGGTTTTGAATAACCATTTCCGAATGTATTGCTATTTCCTGCTGAGATAAGAACAGAAACTCCCTTGGCACGAGCCCGTTTAATGGCATCAACGATATCAGAACCAGCATCCACCATAGAACCTGTACTAGAACCCAAACTCATATTAATGGCATCTGCTCCTAAGGCAACTGCATCATCAATCGCCTTTACATAAAGGGCAGAACTGGTCGTTTTTTGGCGATCTGAAAAGACACGCATAAACATGACTTGGGCTTCTGGCGCCACACCATAAACTTTTTCGCCATTCGGTGCTTCTTTATCAGGATTTCCAGCTGCAATCCCTGTTACGTGCATCCCATGAGAAGTTCTTTCTGCTTCTTTGATTTTATCTGTTCCGTCAAAGTAGTCATAGGCATAGACAACCTTATCGCTATACCATTTACCGTAATCGATTCCAGCAGCCTTTTTAGCTGCTTCAATGGCTTCCTTGTTTTTAAATTTTGCTTTTGACGGGTCCGAAATTCGAAGAACCTCATGATTCAAATCAAGCCCAGAGTCAATAATGGCAACAACGGTCCCCGTCCCCTTGTAACCAGCCTTCCAAGTTTTCGGTACTGTGATGATATCATTGCTTGAAAGACTATTGGGTTTTGCAGACTCAGCTTTTTCTTGTTCTTTTTCAGTAGTTGCTGTTTCTCCAGTAGTTTTAGGAGCTGTCGTTGCTGGAGCCTCTTTTTTCTCTATGGTAGAGGACTTCTCAGTAGCAGGCGCTGGACTGGTAGCGACTGTTGTTTCTTTTTGGACGACACCTTGATTTTCTTCTTTTGCAACTGCGCTATCTTTTCCTGATTCTTGGGATTCAGCAGTTTTATCAACCAGAGCTTCTACCTTAGCATCTTGTTTACTAGCATCCTCTTTAGAAGTTTCAACTTCTTGTCTCTCTCCAACTACTGGAGCTATCCCATTAGTGGTAGTTAAGTCAGTCGTAGAGTTTGAGTGTTTATCGTCTTTTAGTTCTGTCTTGATTGCCTGAGTTTGGGCTTGATTTTCACCTGTACTTTGCTCGTTGGCACTGACTTGACTTGCTCCAAAAACCAAAGCAGTTCCTAGTAAAACTGAAGCAAGACCAAATTTGTATTTCCGCAATGAAAAACGTTGTCGTCTATTCATAAATAATCTCCTTTTTCTTTAAAGTATACCTATTATAACGCAAATAATCATAAATTTTCATAAAAATCTGAATTGTCACAAAAATGTAATATTTACGTATATATTTTACTTATTTAATTTTATCATTCGTGTTATTTGTTCTATCAAACCAATATTTTCTAAATTCGTTCCTATATTTCAATCCATAAAATTATTTTATTATACAAACAATTTAGATTTTTTATACACAAAAAGACTAGGATTTAAAATTCCTAGTCTTTGTTATTTCGGTATAAATAGATTTTACAAACTAAAAATCCATCTCATCCACACGAGGTGCGCCCGAAGTCACTGAAATTGTCTTTAAGATTTCTCGCTCGTCTTTGCTGAGTTCAATTCCAAAACAGTCAAGATTGCTCTGGATGCGAGAGGCTGTCACTGACTTAGGTAGAGGTAAAAAGCCTTCTGCCAAACTCCAAGCCAAGGCAATTTGAGCCACTGATTTCCCATGCTTAGCAGCAATTTCTTGGACTTCTTTCTGTTCAAACAACTCTCCTTGGCCAAAAGGTCCCCAAGCCTCTAAGAGAATTCCTTTCTCTTTACAGTAGTCAACCACTTCCTCTTGATAAACTCCTGGTGCCAAGCGTACCTGATTGACCGTAGGGATGATTCTTGCTTTCTCAAGTAAGGCATCCAAATGATGAGGAAGGAAATTACTAACGCCGATAGCACGGATTTTGCCTTCTTGGTAAAGATCCTCCATAGCTCTCCAGACTTCAGCATTGCGAGTTTTCCATTCGCCATTTTCTCTTAGTGGTTTTGGATTTGGCCAATGGATAAGGTACAAATCTAGATAGTCCAATCCCAGTTTTTCCATTGATTCTTCAAATGCTTGGCGTGCTTCATCATAGCTGTGATTGGTATTCCAGAGTTTGGTCGTTACAAAAATTTCTTGTCTTGGTAGACCGCTATCTCGAATAGCACGGCCAACGCTCTCCTCATTTTTATAGATAGCTGCAGTATCGATATGACGATAACCAGCCTTTAAGGCTTCTAAAACGGCTTGGTAGGCTACTTCTCCATTTTCAGCTTTCCATGTTCCAAATCCTAGTACAGGAATTGAAACTCCATTATTAAGTGTGTAAGATTTCATCGTTTTTCCTTTCTATGTGAAGAAAATCTAAAGAAACAAAACCCGATTAACAGAGGCATGTCTCTTTAGATTTTGAAGATTATTGATCACGATCGTAATAGATCTCGTGAGCTTTTAAGCGAGAATTGAGCAATTCAGGAACGGTCACAAATGTATACCCTTCACCCTTTAAATACTCAATAACACTTGGTAGAGAATTAACAGAAGGACCATGGATATCATGCATGAGGATGATGGAACCATTGCGAACCTGACGTTGAATCTCTGTCAAAATGGCTGTCTCGTTTTTACTCTTCCAGTCCAAACTATCCACGTCCCACATGATGAAGCTTAAATCAAGGCCGTTTCGAATATCATCAGTGATGGCACCATAAGGTGGGCGCATGAGTTTAGAACTCGAACCTAGAACTTGGGTTAACAAATCTTCTGTATCAGTGATTTGCTTTTTAGCATCTTCGAGCGAAAGTTGTGAAAGAACGGGATGACTCCAGCTGTGGTTTCCTACAACATGACCTTCTGATTTCATTCGTTTTAGAAGATTTTCATTACCTGCAATATTTTTACCAAGTACAAAGAAGGTTGCTTTTACACCATATTTAGCTAAAGTATCCAAAGCCTGCGTGGTTGTAGTTGGATTTGGACCATCGTCAAAAGTCAAGGCTACAACTTTTTTATTTTTCTTAGCAAAGTATGCTTGGTAAAGTTCAGCATCTTTTTCTAATAGATAAGAGGACTCAATGACATCAAAGAAACTGGATATTGGTAAGGCAATTTCCTCAACAGTCTCTCTAGGATTAGCAGGATAAAGGATGATTTGACTATCCTTATAATCAAAACTCCAAGATGTCAATTCTTGGTCTGTGAAGCTCTTTATAACTTGATCAATTTTTGCCTGGTCAAGTTTCTTATCTTCTAGAGTTGATTTGATTTGACTCAGTAAGAGTTCCTTAGCCTTACTTGCATCTTTGAAGAGTTTACTGAGGTCAAAAGCTTTCCCATCTTCGGTCAAGAAAATTTTCCCTAAAGAAGTCTTTTCTTTTTCTTCAACCTTTGATGCAGACAAATCGTAGACTTGCTTGCTGATATTACGAGCAACAACTCCCTTTAAGACGGGATCCAATTGCTCACTATAATAAAAGACCAAGTCCTCTTTATCTTCCAGCTTTTCTTTAATATCCTGGTTGATTTTTTCTCTAACAGACGCAATGACTTCCTCTCCTTGCAGAGGGTAGTAGGCAATCACCTCAGCTTGACCTTTTCGGAAATGGTCCTTCTGACTACCTGAGTTGAATTGCTGGTCCTTTTCGCTTTTTAGCGCTTCAATTTTTTGTTCGTAAGATTGCTTTTGTAGTAGCTTATAACCAATAGCACTTCCTAATAGAATCGTAGCAATTCCTAAGATTCCAACAAGGGAAAGCAATAGCCTTCTCGTTTTATCGTGAGAAACACGTTTCGCTCTATTTTTTTTCATATTTCCATCATATCAAATCGAGGCTATTATTTCAATGATAAACAAGAATTCTGATTTCTTTTTAGAAAAATAAAAAAGCTTAGAAATATCTAAGCTTCTCGTTTAGAAACGAATCGTTTCACGTGTTTTCTCATATGAAGTTACAAAACGGTT